>NZ_REBN01000014.1 GCF_007692705.1 Mongoliibacter sp. | reverse complement strand
AATCCGCTCCAGTCTCCCCTCCCCATCTGGTTTTTCCGGTTGGTAGATTGACTTCCTTCCAGTTTCTATCTTTTGGCAGGCTATATTTCCCTTGAAATAAAGTGGCTTTGAGGTTGGTTCTATATCCATTGATCCACTGGCTTATTGCTTCTTCCTTATTGGTCCAGTGATAACCATATTTTTTTTTATTAACCAATAATCCTGCAGTCTTGAGGCCTTTGAGTACTAACGGTATATTTCCCAGGGCAACACCCGCCTGTTCGGCTAACTCACGCTGGTTGGCATTCAAATTTTTATTGTCTACCAATAATTGAAAAAACACCCGTAAACCTGTTTTTGTAAAAGCACGGTTGGTCTCTTCCCTCCTTTCTTTGATTGGGGGGAATTTATCAATCAGGATCAATTTCCCATTTTTACGGATATAGGCGTTGCCATTCGCCTCCAGGTAATTGATGCCCATTTCCTGAAGCAAATGACGGAATTTGGGGTAGATTCTATATGCAACCAAAAGAAAATTCGTATAGGTCCTGTTCAAATCCTGGATAGTTCGTAAGGTATTTTCCCTAACTTCCTGCTTTACTTCCGCATCGAAGTGAATATCTCCCTCTGGGAAATGTAAGGTGATATAGGCATCCAGCTCTCTTTGTTCATGCGGCTCCCACCTACCCTCAATTTGCAGTAAAGGGATTATATTAAGAAAGGTATGTTCAATAATTTCCTCCGTCTTCATGTTCATAAATATAAGATGTTCACGTTACGTGAACAAATAAAATAAATGAACAATTTTATTTTAATGGTGGCCAATACCTTGAGGAGAGAAATTAACAGTACAATTACTCCTATTCCTCAAACATCCTCATACGAAACTTCTTTCGAATTAAACAAACTTCTACTGCTCTTCATCGGTACGTTTGTTTCCTGGTAAATATTCCGGAGCATAACCTGTCCCATTTGCCGGATTGACCCCACTGATTAATGGTTTTTGTATTTTTAGCTAAAATTTTCGTACACCGAAAACTATATTCCTCTGCTAGCTGTAGGTACTATCTACACCTTTCTATCTATCCAATGAATTTGTAATTCCTTTCCTGAAGAAGCGGTGAGATGCATCAATTAATTTCAAAATAGAAAGTTTAGTATCTTTAAGAAGTTAGGAGTAGGTTGGAAGAGAACGTTTCCAAATGCCTGCCTGGCGGCAGACCATAGCCGTCAGGCTAAGAGGACAATTATGTGTTCAAGAGCTAGTTTTCCTTTCTTTTTTTCAAGATAAATTGCCTTGGGTGCATAATCAATGAGTCTTTTGATCAGAAATTGGAATTCCTTGTGTTTTTTGACTGCTTTTATGAGGTAATTCTGAATGTTCTGAATTAGCCTAAAGTATTTCCATATGCTGCAAAGTATTTTGTTTTGACTATACACCTGTTTTTGTATGTAGTTGAATATCTTTAAATTAAGAATTATCCATATCAGTTTTCCATAAAGCTGACATTCAAACCTATGGATTTTTTTACTGTTAAACTCATCTATGGTAGCCAAGGACTTCCAAACCTTGAAAATAAGTTCAATTTGCCATCTCATAGCGTAGACCTTTCTTATTTCATTGGTTTTTAGTACCTCAGCTGGGACATTGGTTACCATGATGTTGAGTCTGGCTCTGGCTTTGAACTTTTCTGAAACATTGTGTCCGGTTGACTTCGCCTGTTTGGTTGTCTTCTTTAGTCTTTTCTGGTAAGTGTTCTCATCAGCAAGTGAAAGTATCAAGCGGGCAGGAACCCGGTCTTTGCTACCCAAGAAAACAGAAACTTCGATGTAATCCAGTTTGTCTTTTTTGAGTTTGTGAAGGTATTTCTTCAAATCTATCGGATTCTTGGAATCCAAATCAGGATAGCAATTCACTTGGGGACCCAAGCGGTTGATAAAATAGGCACCCGCAGAATGGATCTTTGTCATAAACTTCACGGTACAGTAGCCCAAGTCTCTTAAAAAGAGATCTTGTTTTCGGATATCATGGGTGAATTCCGCTGAGTCTGATTGATCGTTCAATACGCCGGAAGTCAGCCTCAGATCCATGCTCTGTCCGCTGATAAAGTCATATTCATATTGGATACTTATCATCGAAGACGATTGGCTGAGGGCCCCACCGTATCCCCGGTACTTTTCCGAAAAAGGGTCAGGAAGAGAAAACTTGGTTGAATCCTTTATCCTGATCCTTTTAAAATGAGATTTAAGGAGTTCTTTATCTCCCTGATATCTGATCTTTTGAAACAAAAGGATATCAAGACATTTTTTCAAAAATGCCACTGCCTGAGCAGTAAAACGGTCATGAAGGGACTGCTTGGTAATACTGATGCCGAATTCCTCAAAGAGAAAAGAGGCCATATCCAGCAAGCTGAAAAATTTTCCCCGTTGATAAGAAAACATCAAGCTCAATAGAAAACCGAAACCGTCAAGTTTAGACCTCCTGATGCAGAAACCGGTTTGCTGTGCGATAAGGTTAATGGATTTTGGCTGAAAGAAATCATGAAATTTTTCCCTTAAAACCTGTTTCTTTTCGAGTAAATTTCTTGGTTTTTTATCCCTTTTCTATGAAAAATATTACTATATTTAATAAAGAAAAAGGCGGTAAACGGCCAAGTTAATCCGCCTTTTTCAAACAACAAAAAACTAATATAAATATGAGCAAAAGGATGAAAGATCCCAAGGGGGATCTACGTTTTGTTCATAAATCAGCTCAAATCTATAGTTTCAGGATCCTTAAACTGACGGCTATGGCCGGCAGGCAGGCTTGTGGCTAAACAATTATTGCCAATTACTTGGCATATATTATCATGGGTTCCGCTTGATTTTGATGGGTATTTATTTTTCAATATTTTGAATTTTTATTTCCCGAAATCCCTAAACCCTTTAACACAAACATGTCAAATTTCAGCCGAAGAAATTTCCTCAAAAGTAATGTTATTCTATCCAGTGGACTTATTGTTCCAGCATATCTGAAAAGCTGTCAATCACCCGATAAAGTGTATGATATTGTCATCTATGGGGCTACCTCAGCAGGCATTATCCC
>NZ_REBN01000015.1 GCF_007692705.1 Mongoliibacter sp. | reverse complement strand
GTACCTGCAATCGCAGATAGCAAAGTCACGGCAACAACTGTAAATCCGGTTCCTATTTGCGCATAGAGAGGTCCTGGACACGCTCCTGTGATAGCCCAACCCAAACCGAAAATAAATCCTCCGATGATCTGTCCTTTTCTGAATTCCTTTTTCGGAATATTGATGGATTCACCTCTCAATGATTTTATATCAAATTTTTTGATGATTTGTATAGAAAGTGCTCCTACCGCAATGGCAGAGCCAATGATACCATACATATGAAAAGACTGTAGTCTAAACATTTCCTGAATCCTAAACCAGGAAATCACCTCAGCTTTGACAAATATAATTCCAAATAAAACACCTACTATAAGGTATTTTAATAGGCTTTCACTTGTCTGCTGCATGTTTGGAGAATCACATACTGCGTCTTTTATATCTACTTTTTTTTCTTTTATATTCATGATATTAATTTTTTAAAATCCTGCAAAAGCCATTAAAGGTCCTAGTAAGAAGTGAGTTGTAATGAAGCCTCCCAGCATAAAGAATATTGTGGCGACTACTGATGGCCACTGCAAAGCAGAGATGCCCATAATTGCATGTCCTGAAGTACACCCACCGGCATACCTTGTTCCAAAGCCTACCATAAATCCACCAAAAACAAAGAAAATCAAACCTTTCAATGTGAATAGATTTTCCCAGTTGAAAATTTCGGCAGGAAGTAATTTGGAATAATCAGTAATTCCCAAAGCCGCAAGATCCCTTTGCGTAGACTCTGCCACAACAATAGTTTCTGGATTGGAAATGAAAGTAGCTGCAATAAATCCACCTATCAGCACACCAAAAACAAACATCATGTTCCACATTTCTTTTCTCCAATTATATTGGAAAAAGGGTATGTTTGCTGGAGCGCACATGGCACATACGTGCCTAAGAGATGAAGAAATCCCAAAAGATTTATTTCCAATAATCAATAAAATCGGCACTGTTAATCCTATTAAGGGCCCAGCGACCCACCAAGGCCAGGGCTGCGTAATCCATTCAATAAATTGTTCCATTTTTAAGTTATTTGTTTTTCTTTTTTAAAATTTGTAATCCATTATTAGATTGAAGTTCCATAAATCAACCCGGTTTATCCTTAGGTTATCTGGAACATTCGCACTATTTCTTCCTGTTTTATTCACAATTAGTAGCTGCAGATTTAAACCTTCAAAATAGTCTTTGAATTTATACTCTGCGAGACCAGCAAAGTGATAGTAAGACGGGATGCCGTATTTATTTGACCTGAAATTATCCACTTCTGAGTGATTTACCAGGCCTGCCCCCAATTGGGTGAATAAACCTTCTACAGGGGTTGCAAGATCATACTTCAATACATAAGCCTGCATGTCACCGCTACCTTCGTATCGCTCTCTTCCAAGGCTAGCAAAGAAATTTTCCCTTCCCCACTCCCTTGGGAAAAGAAATCTACCACCTTTCCCTATCTGCAAATAGTTGAAGGATAGGTTATGTTTTCGATAGAAAACTCCAAGTTTTCCTCCGAATGCATTTACTTTCTCTTCTGGCATAATGAAAGCTTTTTGCGAATCCGCATTTCCTCCATCATTTATGGCAATTTGGTAGAGGCCTTGTGCCCCAACATGAATTCTCATTCTGTTATCTAGACTTTTCTGATACTCTAATTGTCCGAAACTTACATTGAAGACATTTTCAGCGTAATAATTCCAAGCCTGGGCTGTTAAACCGCTTTTATGGTATTGAGCTCCCAGCATAGCGATTCCTTTTGAGTCAATATTCCCTTTATAACCAGAAGGTTGCCCAAAAGGGTTTCTTCCAAAAGGATATACACCAAAAGAATCTTCAATCTGATACCAATCTACGGTACCTCTTATGGTCACAGATTCTATCCACATGCCCGTAACTTTTAAGTCTTTTGCAGCATATGTGGCAGAAAGACCGCCGAACACATTAGGTCTCATCCTGTTGTCCTGCTCATTAAGCAAAGGGCTGTGAACACGCTGTCTTCCCAGTTTAAAGCTAAGCTTCTTGTACCTGTAAGATAAATACAGTTCTTCCAGACGATCAAGTTTGTTTGTATTAGTGACATCGTTCATGTCATACAATAGGATTTCGTACCTGTTTCCTGCTCCAGTAATTGGGTCAGCTATACGGATATTATTTTCAAAGAGCTGGAAGGTGAAGAATCCGTTGAATCGAGCTTGGAAACCTTTCCATTCGGGGCTGGTATAACCTATACCTGCTCCAGCAGCAAGAGTAGCATAATCCAATAAGTCACCTCTATTTTGCGTAGCCATAAAGAAAGATTTGAGGTGAAAGTCTACTTTCCCTTTTTTCAATTCATCTGCCAATTTGGTTGGCCTAAGGGCGGTGCTGTCATTTTTATTTGCAAAATCCTGGGCCGACAGTTGTACTGAGGTCGACAAAAGAAAAACCAATACAAACATCTTTGACATTTTCAAAATTCCTTAATTATACCGAAGCAAACTGTGACATTTATCACCATTAGGCCCTTTAAACCAGAAATGGCAAGACTTTACATCTTGCCATTTGATTAGAGTTTTTGAATTTATAATTATAATAATGTGGTAGGACACACGTAATCGCTCACTTTTATTTCTTCAGCATCCTTAATGGCTGCAAAACCGCCTTTGACATCTATCAGGTTATCAAAACCTCTGGCTCTCAAGATTGATGCAAATATCATAGACCTATATCCTCCGGCACAATGAACGTAATAAGTTTTGTCCTTATTAATTTTAGTCATGCTGTCGTTGATATAATCAAGAGGTGCATTTTCAGCTCCCAGTACGTGTTCACTTAGGAATTCAGAGTTTTTTCTAACATCGAGTACATTTATGTTTTCGTCTTTTTCCATTGCTGAAGCAAGTTCAGTTACAGAAATTGATTCTATGCTATCTACTTCTCTGCCATCGTTTTTCCATGCGTCAAAGCCTCCTTTAAGGAAACCTATTGAATGGTCATATCCAACTCTTGCCAACCTGGTAACAACTTCTTCTTCTCTTCCTTCTTCAGCTACAATAAGGATTTCCTGCTTCAGGTCAGG
>NZ_REBN01000277.1 GCF_007692705.1 Mongoliibacter sp. | reverse complement strand
AATTCCTTCAACAATAGCATTTCTCCAAGAATTGAAAAATCTGTAACCGGGACATTGTGAATATTCAATTCTCTTAGGTTTACAAATATAAGCATAGGTCTCAAGGTTGAGATTGAAACCCTTTCAATAGAAAGTTTGGGGCTAGAAGTCCACAAGTGCAATGTTTCCATGTCAGGATCTTCAGACCCTTTGAAATATCCTTTGAGCAATGATTTCCACCTATCTTCCAAATTATCCCACCAATCTGTAAGAATTGAAGTCCTGTAGATCAAATGAAGATCAGGCATCATTTCCAATAGGTCAGGAACTTCAGCCTCTTCGATTGGAGCCGCATCCACATTTAAATATTCCAGTTTTTTCAAACTATGCAGATCAGTTAAAGTAGCTACAGCCGCCTTGGAAAAATCAAGATAAGTAAGCTCAGAAAGGTTAGCTAAGGGCTGTAAGGATTTAACTTTGGAATTCCTGCCCGATATACTAGTCAAGGTTTTGATGTCGGAAAGTGGAGCTAAATCCTGAATTTCTGTATCATCAAAGTTAAGGTGATTGATTTTTCTGAATTTTAAAACCGGTCCAAGACCTTTGATTGCAGATCCTGATATATCCAATGAATCCATACCAACGGTATAAGTCAAGCTTTCAACACTTGGAGTATTGTTTATTAAATCGGGATTAATTTCACCTAACACCTCTCTCCAAGCTTCCGGAAGACCCTCCCACCAAGTTTGTAGATTCTCTACATGGTGCATCAAAAGAACTCTTCTATTTCTTCTGGAAAACATATCCGCGCTGGCTTCTGAAATCCTGGTTCTATCTGCATAGACTCTTTGCAGTGAAGGGTTGTCATTTAGAGGAGAAATATCAGTTACCTCTGTCTGATTAATGTTTACTACTTTCAATTTAGAAAGTGCCGATAAAGGACTGATCTCCACAATATTGGTTTCCTGAAGATTGATTTCTTCAAGGCTCTCCAACTGACTTAACATTTCAAAATTAATCAGGTAATTATTGCTGATATCCAAATACTTGAGATCGGTTAGCTCATTGATATTCTCTACATTATTGAAACCACTTTCACTTAAATTCAAATGCCTCAAAGCAGAGAATGAATTCAATACCCCAAAGCTCATTATTGGAGTTTTCACTGCTCTTAATGTATGCAATTGTTTTAAATTGCCAAGTTCACTAAGATCTTGGATCTGAGTACCTGAAATATCCAAGACAGTAAGTTTATCTGAATATTTTATAAATTGTATATCCTCGGTTGGCGTATTTGCAATATTAAGATAGGTCAAAAACGTCACATTACTGATAGGATTCAGCTCTGTGATTCTGGTATTGCTAATATCTATGTATTTGAGGTCTCTAAGTGCTTCTATAGGTTCCAGATCAACCACATATTGGTTACCTGACATATTTATGCTATCAAGAGTACTTATCTTATATAAATGATCAAGAGTTACTGAATCACTTTCGCTCAAACCAATTTTTGATCTGAAATAACTTTCCCATGTATAAGAAACTGTTCCCCACCATTCTTGCAACTCTTCATCTCTACTGAGTTTTGTAGTATACATGCTGGCTATTTTGAGTTCATTTGTTTTTGGATCCACATTGACCTCAATAAACCTTTGTTTGGTATTGGTGATTTTTTCTTTATTGAGTCCCTGAGCTTCCAAAGTCCTATCCATGGATACTATAAAAGATAGCTCACCATTATCTCTTTCAAATGGCTTTACTTCTCTAATTTTAAATTTGAAACTAGCATCCCTGAAGAAAAACTCAATATCCTTGAGATAAGCTGTAATATCTTTATTTGTGATTACTTTTCTATCCAGTAATAGGTCGTCTTCAACCTGAACTTTCCCATCACGGAAAATCTTCAAATAACTTTCTCTTATAATAACATCCTTATCTCTGGCAGGAGTATCCTTACTTCCTACCGTATTCAGGAAATATTCTAAAAATTTCACTTGATCTTCTACTTTCTGACCAAGGTCCTTGACCTCTGATTTATTGTAGCCGCCAATGTCTTGGCTAAATACAAGTGAGGTAGTGCCAAGAAAAGTCAAGAAAAGCAGGAATAGAGGACTATTTCTGGTCATATATATATCTTAGTATAGATTCTTTATCTCCAGGGTTCAACTTTACCAGATTACTGATTAGCCAGCCTGTATTAAAACCTGGTCTATTGAATTGATTCAATTCAAAATACCAGTTATTGATTTGGAAGAAATGAAACTTCACATCATTTATTGTTTCAAATTTGATGCTACCTTTTTTCATCTCATAAAGAAAAAGCGTTAAATAATCCGGATCATACTCTTTAGGAGTATAAGCTTCGGGGGTATCTGAATCTTGAAATGCCTTCCTCAGGTTCATAAATCCAAGTTCATGGCTCAAAGGATGTAAGAACCCTTTAGCATCTCCCTCAGGCTTTTTGAATATATCTTTAAATGGCTTGAAAACAACTTTATCGATCACCCATTCATAACCCAATCCTTCCGGCTGGATTTTTAGGAATAAAGTTACATTTTCTCTTTTTCCCTTATATGTGAACACAGAACTGACTTCTGCGAACCAGTTTTCACGGTGAAAATGAATAAATTGAGGATAATTTTCTGATAGTACTTCGCTCAAAAACTGTTTCTTGGTTTCTGAATCAACTGAAGAAGTTTCATTATCGAAAAGTATACTTATAAATTTACCTCTAAGCTCTCTGTCTCTGTATAAGGGATCACCTTCATAATAGCGCTTATCCCCTTCAACAGATTCTTCAGCATTGAAGCGTCTGAAAAATTGATTTACTTGTTTGGTGGAAGCTGCAAATCTCCCATCATCTTTGGGTTGGCCGGGGCTATACAAACCTTGCCCCGGCGCCAACTCAACAGATAATATTGTAACTAATACTACTAAAATTAATTTTCTCATGCGGAGGTTTCAGTCACTCTGATATCACCCAACATTACATCCCAGAACTCAATGGTTCTACCTGCAATTTGAGTTTGTTTTTTCTCAACATAAATGGTGATATCCTTTTTGGTGGTATCTCTATAGTTCAAGCCACTTTCCAAAGAAGTACCTTCAAACCTTTGATAAACAGTAACTACACCTACATATCTTCCATCAGGCTGTCTTTCAAGATCGGAAATATAATGGATGTCGTACCAAGTAATATTTACCCTATCATAGTTAAGTGCCATCAGCCTTTCGAAGTATCTTCTTACTTTATAGTAAGCGATCTCTCTTCTACTCAAAGAAGAAACTCCCATTTCAGCATCTGGCGCAAAAAGCTCTTCTGCCCTGTCCATAACTCTGTTTGCTTCCGAAAACTGAGTTTCTTTACTGCCTATGATTGAGATATATTTAGACAAATCTTTCACCTTCTCTAGTGCAAGTGAATCAATTGCCTGCTTCCTTGCGGGACTAATATTGTCTGACTGCGCTAGGGAAACGACTGTCGTTGTAAAAAACAAAAACAGGAATAACTGGATAATTTTTTTCATGGTGATTTATTATTTCAGAATTATTTTTTTCTACGAAGTTCAAGCTCAGAGACTCTTCCGTTGTTATCAAGTCTGATGTCAGAGATGAAGTTAAGGTTCTTCTTGGTGTCCTTCAGGTAATTAAGATACTTATTGATGGTCGTAGGCTCATCATAGTCTTTAATTCCATTCTCTTCATGGATAACAATCAAAACAGGGGTGTCTTGGTTTGAAAACATTCCCATAGCTTCTGAAATTGTTCTGTTTGCAGTGTCGACATTTGAGGAATTGGAAATACTTGAGAAGTAATTTTCCAATTTACCTACTGCTACTTCCTCAGCAGAAGGTTGTGGCTCGGCAGCCGGCGGTGTCGGTGCAGGTTCTTCAACTGGAGCAGGTTCTGGAGCTGCTACAACTTTCTTTTTGCTTTTACAAGCTCCCATTGCTAACAAGCAGAACAATGCTAAGGTCAACAACCTGCTCAGGGGTGATTGGATGGTTCTTTTTTTCATTTTTGATCTTATTGTTTTTGTTTTTTTTGCTGATCGATTCCACTAAAAGCAAAAAGCATTCCATAGAATCGATGTTTATAGATCTATTAAGGTATTTTAATATCTGCAACTGAAATTCAGGTATTTCGATTACTTATTCGATCAATGGCGCAAATGTAAATGAAAATTCCAATTATTTGCATCATTGAAATTTGAGGAAATTAAAATTATTTTTTCACTTAAAAAAGTCATGCTGAAATTCAACATGACCTAATTCTTTGAATGGTATTATAATCAATTGAAAATTTCCTTCAATTTGTTCTCTAAAGATGGCCCTCTCAAATCTTTTGCTATGATTTTCCCCTCAGGATCAAGCATATATGTAGCTGGAATTGCATTGATTTGGTAAAGAGATGCTGCCTCTGAATTGAAGTACTTCAAATCTGAGACGTGCGTCCATGTAAGCTCATCATCCGCTATGGCTTTGACCCAAGCCTCTTTGGTCCTATCCAACGAAACACCGAAAACCTCGAAACCTTGATCTTTGTACTCATTGTATAATCTCACCACATTTGGATTTTCCTCTCTACATGGCCTACACCAAGCAGCCCAAAAATCAATCAAGACATATTTACCTCTCAAATCAGACAAGTTCACTACATCTCCGTCTGGATTAGGAAGCGAAATATCAGGTGCAGGTTGACCTACTGCCAAAATTCTCATCTCCTCTAATTGAACCATAAGGTTTTGTACATCTTTGAAGTCTGGATATTTTTCAGCCATTTTGGTTACTGTTTCATCCAAAAACTCAAAGTCTGATTTCGGATTGATCATGGCAAAAGACTGCAAAGCAGCAAAACTTCCATCCATTTCTCTAACCAATTCTTTAACCTTTTCCGCATGGCTTTGTTCTAGTTCAAGTGCATCTTGCTGCACCTTTCGTACCTTCTCCTGATCTTTGGCCTTCATCGCATCCATATATACCGTATTGAGGTAATTGATGTTACCTTGGTATTCTGCCATCAAAGCATTGATTTTCTGTACATTTTGCGAGTCATCAGAACCACTTACCTCCAAGCTGGTATCATCAGCAAAGTTGTAGGATATCTCAACATCCTGGTCATAAAGTGCCAATTTCACCTCTTTACTTCCCATCAGGTTTAGTAAATAAAACCCTGGTCCATCCAGTATTAAATTGTACTCAAACTTACCAGAACTATTGACAGGTATTTCAGCTATCTGCTCAGGAGTATCTTCATTGATGTAGGCAAGAACCACTTGCCCTGAAGGTATATTTTCCAGCTTGCCAGAAATTTTTACACTGCCATCAAACTCTCTTTTTTCACTTTCTCCACATGCCATTAAAGACATAGTGAAAAAAAGTAACAGGATATTTTTTATAGTTTTCATGTGTTTATAATTTGCTTTTCAGAGGTCACCCCGATGGATCGGGGCAGGCTATGGAATCTCTCCACCCCGATAGCTATCGGGGTCATCCCAGTATGTGAGAGTTGTTTCATGCCTGCCTGTCCGGTAGGCAAGCTCATTTTCATATGATTATAATTATTCTTCATTGAGCACTACATCCCAAGTACGAGTTGTAATCTATATTTTATTTTCTGTTCAATATATTTAATCTATTCGATAGAAATAATCGTATCGAATCACTAAGGCAGGAATGCTAACTTTAAGATGGACGGCTGAGATATTCTACCATCTAATAATTATCAGTTATCTAATAATTCTGACAATAATTTTGTAGCTACTTTTGGATCTGCCTTGCCCTGAGACTTTTTCATTACCTGTCCCATAAACATACCCATCAGACCTTTTTTACCTGACTTATATTCAGCTACTTTTGCTTCATTTTCAGCAAGTATACCTTCTACTATAGGTTTTAAGCTACTTTCGTCACTCTCTTGAATCAAGTTGAGCTGCTGCGCTATTTCCAGAGGTGAAAGCTCTTTTTTCTGAAGCATTTCTGGATAAATTTTTTGAGAAGCTACAGAAAAACTGACTTTGCCGTCATCTACTAAAGCAATCAAAGAAGCTAATTTTTCAGGACTTATGGGAAAGTCCTCCACGTGAAGGGTCAATTCATTGAGGTAAGACTTTACAGGACCCATCATCCAATTGGAAGCGGCTTTATAGTTTTTGGTTTTGGTACAGAGTGCCTCAAAATACAAGGCAATTTCCTTGCTATCCGTCAATACACCCGCATCGTATTCAGGTAATCCAAACTCATGAACAAACTTATGATGCAGTTCCCTCGGTAAGGATGGCATGGCTACTTTAATACTTTCAAGCCATTCTTCTGAAACAACTACAGGACTGAGATCAGGTTCCGGAAAATACCTGTAATCATTCAAGTCTTCTTTGGTCCGCATACTAGCAGTAGTTCCCGTTGTCGCGTCAAATGTCCTTGTTTCAGATATGATTTCTACACCTTTCTCAATCAATCCAATTTGTCTTTCATATTCATGTTCAATGGCTCTAGATACGTTCCTAAAGGAGTTCATGTTTTTAACTTCTACCTTTTTACCATATTCCTGCTCTCCTCTGATCCTAACGGAAATATTTGCATCACATCTCAAAGAACCTTCTTCCATATTGCCATCGCAAATATCGAGGTATCTGACAAGTTTTTTGATCTCTACCAAAAATGCATAAGCTTCTTCTGAAGACCTGATATCTGGTTCAGATACTATTTCGATAAGAGGGACTCCTGCCCTATTGAAATCTACAAGCGTATCAATTTCCCCAGCAAGGTGCATGGACTTACCAGCATCTTCTTCCATGTGGATTCGGGTGAGGGTTACTGATTTTTTGATACCATCAGAAAGCGATACTGGCACTTCCCCACCTACGCAGATTGGACCCTTGTCCTGTGTAATCTGATATCCTTTTGGAAGATCGGGATAAAAATAATTCTTCCTGGCAAAAATATTCTTTCTAGTGATTTCCGAATTACAAGCCAATCCCATTTTAATCGCAAATTCCACTGCTTTCCTATTCACTTTAGGAAGTGTTCCGGGATGCCCCATTGTTAATACAGAAATTTGGGTGTTAGGAAAATTCCCAAACTCTGTTGAATCAGTGGCATACATTTTACTTTTAGTAAGCAATTGTGCATGGACCTCAAGGCCCACTACCAGTTCATATTTATCTTTTAATTCTGCTGAAAGCATATTCTAGTTCTGTATTGTTTTAAAAACATTGGTCAAAAATGGAGGCAAAATCCACTAAAACCAAATTGATTTACTTAAAAGGCTTTAAGACCCAAACAATTCCTCTGCCTTAGTGATAACATTACTCAAGCCAGAGAGGTTCTTTCCTCCTGCCGTAGCGAAGAAAGGTTGTCCCCCGCCACCACCTTGGATTTCTTTGGCCAAATCTCTTACAAAATTGCCTGCATTAAAACCTTTTTCTTTAACAAGCTCTTCATCGATGATTACTGCTATCTGCGGCTTACCATCTATATCAGCAGCGATCACTGCCAATACTTTTGTAATTTCATTTCTCAGCTCGAAAGCCAGCTTTTTCAATGCATCCGCTGAAGGTAAAGTTACTTTTGCGGCAATAAAATTATATCCATTTACTTCCTTAACCGTCTTGATTAATTCTCCTTTTAATGCACCCGCCTCTTTGGTATGAAGTACTTCGATTTCTTTCCTCAATTCATTCCTTTCATTCAACAGCACTTCCAGAGACTTTTTAAGGTCTTTTGGGCTTTTGAGCAATTCCTGTATTTCTCCAAGTAACTGTAATTGCTGATTGACATACTCTTCAGCTACTTTAGCAGTAATGGCCTCAATTCTCCTTACTCCTGCTGAAATAGAGCCTTCTGAGACAATTTTAAAAATGCCAATTTCACCTGTAGCCCTGACATGGGTGCCGCCGCAAAGCTCAACAGAAAAATCTTTGTCAAAAGTAATCACTCGGACATAATCACCGTATTTTTCCCCAAACAAAGCCGTAGCACCCTGTTTCTTTGCTTCTTCTATTGGAATATTCCTTTGCTCATACAAGTGTATATTTTCTCTGATTTTCGAATTGACGATCATTTCTACCTTTGAGACCTCTTCTTCTGTCATCTTGGCAAAATGAGAAAAATCAAATCTCAACAATGACTCATTTACCAGGGAGCCTTTTTGTTGGACATGATCGCCAAGCACCTGCTTGAGAGCCGCATGTAAAAGGTGTGTTGCAGAATGATTATTCATCGAAGCTTTTCTCTTTATTGCATCAACTTCTGCCATAAACTCAGCACTTGGATCAGATGGAAGCCTGTCCACAAAATGAACGGTAAGGTCATTTTCTTTTTTGGTATCCAAAACTTTGATGGTCTCGCTAGAAGATTTTAAATAACCTTTGTCTCCTACCTGTCCACCACTTTCAGCATAAAATGGGGTTTTGTCTAAAACAAGCTGAAAACGATCCCCTTTTTTATCTTTTATTGCCCTATACTTGATTATCGAGCTTGACGCAGTTAAAGCATCATAGCCAACAAATTCAACAGCCTCTTCAGGACGGATCAAAACCCAGTCTCCTGTTTCTTGTTCTGCCGCGGCACGAGACCTGTTTTTCTGGATTTCCATTTCAGCAGCAAAGCCTTTTTCATCTACTGACAACCCATTTTCTCTTGCTATCAAAGAAGTTAGATCCAAAGGGAAACCATAAGTGTCATACAATTCAAAGGCAACTTTACCAGTGATAAATCCAACTCCAGATTTTGCCTGTTCTTCTTTGATTTGCTCAAGTTTTTTTAGTCCATTGTCCAAAGTCCTCAAAAAAGATGCTTCTTCTTCCATGATTACTTTGGCTATAAAATCCTGCTGAAAAGCAACTTCGGGAAAAATATCTCCAAAATTCTCGGCTAGCAGAGGCATGAGTTCATAAAGGAATGGTTTCTGTAGACCCAGAAAGGTATAGCCATACCTAACAGCTCTCCTTAAGATTCTCCTGATAACATACCCTGCTTTATTGTTGGAAGGAAGCTGTCCATCTGCAATTGTAAAAGCAATAGCCCGAATATGATCCACAATCACCCTCATGGCTATATCCAACTTTTCATCCTTTCCGTATTGCTTACCTGATTTTTCTTCCAACAAATTGATAAATGGCGTGAAAATATCAGTATCGTAATTGGAAGACTTGAATTGAATGGCGCGAACAAGTCTTTCAAATCCCATTCCTGTATCTACATGCTTGGCTGGCAAATCCTTCAAAGACCCGTCTGATAACCTATTGAACTGCATAAAAACCAAATTCCAGATCTCAATGACCTGTGGGTGATCATTATTTACCAGCTCATATCCACTTAATTCCTCGATTTCTTTATCCGGCCTCAGGTCAATATGAATTTCTGAGCAAGGTCCACAAGGACCTGTATCTCCCATTTCCCAAAAATTATCCTTTTTATTCCCAAAAAGTATCCTGTCTTCAGGAACTATATTTTTCCATATATCGAAAGCTTCAATGTCTTTACCCAATCCATCTTCCTCATCTCCACCAAATACAGAAACATAAAGTCTCTCCTTTGGAAGGTCATAAACATTCGTTAAAAGTTCCCATGCCCATTCGATGGCCTCCTTTTTGAAGTAGTCTCCAAATGACCAATTTCCGAGCATTTCAAACATAGTATGGTGATAAGTATCCACACCAACTTCTTCTAAATCATTGTGTTTACCTGAAACTCTTAAACACTTTTGGCTGTTAGCTACTCTCGTGACTTTCGCCAGTTCATTGCCTAGAAAGAAATCCTTAAACTGATTCATACCAGCATTGGTAAACATCAGCGTTGGATCATTTTTGACAACGATCGGAGAAGAAGGTACAAATTGGTGCTGCTTGGATTTGAAAAATTCGATAAAAGTACTTCTGATCTGTTTGGCTTCCATGTAAGCTTTTGACTATGTTCGGATTGTATTGATTATTGTCTATCTTTGCGGACTTTAAAGTGGAATCACCCAAGCCCATAAGGGCTACAAAATTATAAGAATTAGCCTGCAAATTGTAATGAGTAGAATAAAATATTACTACGACCCTAAATCCTGTAAATACGAAAGATATAAAAGAAGCAAATGGGACACCCTCCTCAATGGACTGGGATTTTTGTCTTTGTCTTCTGTTTTGGCAATCGTATTTATCATTGTTTTCAACTTTTACTTCGATAGCCCCAAAGAGCTTTTGCTGAAAAGAGAAAATTCTGAACTGAAATTCTATTACCAACTTATGGAAGAGGAGGTTGGGAAAATGAATGACATGCTTACAGACTTACAACAGCGTGACGACAACCTTTACCGTATCATTTTCGAATCAGAGCCAATAGCCCCTGAAATAAGGCAAGCTGGAGTAGGCGGATCAGACAAGTACAAAGAAATCAGAGAAAAAGGTCTTAATCAGGAAAAAATGATCATTTCGCTGAACGCTAAAATAGATGCGCTGAAAAGACAAATGTATGTGCAGTCGGTAAGTTACGATGAAGTATCAGAATTAGCTTTGAGAAAAGAAGAATATTGGGCATCCGTCCCGGCTATTCAGCCCATATTGAACGAGGACCTCAACCTATTGGCTTCGGGTTTCGGCATGCGTGTACACCCTATCCTTAAAGTACGGAAATTGCATACAGGAGTGGATTTTGCCGCTCCAAAGGGAACTCCGATCTATGCCACAGGAGATGGAATAGTCAAAACCGCCAAAACTATTTTTGGTGGCTATGGCAAATATGTTGAAATAGACCATGGTTTTGGTTTTGTTACCAGATATGCCCATATGAATGATTTCAAAGTGAGAGCTGGTCAGAAAGTCAAAAGAGGAGATCAAATAGGTACTGTTGGCAATACAGGCTCATCAACTGCTCCACATGTTCATTACGAAGTGATCAAGGATGACAGGTTTGTCAATCCTGTACAGTATTTCTTCAAGGATCTAACTCCCGAGGAATATGACAAAATCCTCGAGCTGGCTTCTAAAGAAAATCAATCTCTCTCTTAAGTTTGTCCATACCGAATTTGCCTAATATGCGAAGAAGCCCTACCACATCAGTCAGGGCTTCTTTATTTTTAAAAGAATCTCAAAACTGTCAATCCCCTCACTTTAACAAAATGTTTCGTATTCCATATTACAATTATTGATTTCATAATTTGTTTTGAACAATTCCTCCATTTTCATTCTCATACTTATTTTTAAAAAAGACTTTGAAAACAGAGCCTTTTCCCAATTCACTTTCTACCTCAATACTTCCTCCAGCATTGGTGATAATTTTTTTGGCTAAATAAAGGCCCACACCACTGCCTTCCACATGGTCATGCGCCCTTCTGAATCTTGAAAAAATCTCATGCTTTTTATTATCTGGGATTCCCAGGCCATTGTCATGAACAGATAAGATGATCCCATCATCTGATTTTTCTGTTTTGATGGTCATCTCAGGTGCCCTATCATTTGCTTTGTATTTGATGGCATTACTCATCAGGTTAGATAGAATTCCTCTGAGATTCTTTCTTGTAAAGGGAATTTCAGGCACCTTAAGATCCAGTTTTATAGTTGCTTTGGATTTGATTATTTTATCCTTCATGGTACGTTCAATGTCACTGATGAACCCCTTCAGGTCAATACTTTCATAGGCGTCTAACTCCTGCTCTATTTTGACGATATCAGAGAGCTCGTCTATAATGTGGGACAGGTTTGAAACAGATTGACCCATCATTTCTGTCAGTTCCAATTCATCATTTGACTGAAGTTTTTCTGACTCCTTTAGATACTGTACCAATGAAGTCAAGCTTGCCAATGGCCCTTTCAAGTCATGGGAAACTGAATAGATGAAGGTATCATGGTCCGCGTTTATCCTGAAAAGTTTGTCCTGGACATTTTTCAGCTCTGTTATATCGTTGAAGGTAATAATGACCCCATTTGCCTGATTATTCTCCTGTTTGATGTAGGGCAATGCCTTCATCTGATACCACCTGCCTTCCACAGTCTGCACTTCCTTTTCTACCGAATCACCGTTGGCAATTACTTTCCAGATATCATCTATCAAGGTTGAAAACCTGATATTGGTGGAAATATCGCTTAAAAGTCGTCCAATATCACTTTCTTTCAGGTTCACCTGCCTGATGGCAGAAGGAGTGAATTTTCTTAGAACAAGGTCTTTGTCCACGTACAGCTGTGCATTGATAGTGGACTTGAAGTAATTGTTCAGATCATCATTCAGCTCAGCCAGTTCCTTGATTTTCAATTGATATTCATTATTCACTGTCTGCAATTCTTCATTGACAGACTGCAGTTCTTCATTTGTGCTTTGCATTTCCTCATTACTGGATATTAGCTCTTCATTATAAGATGAAATATTGTCATTGGAAATGGCCAGTGCCTCATGCGCCTCTCCCAATCTGTGTTTCGCCTCTGCAAGTTCTTCTTTGATATCTTCCATATATCGCTTGGTATGGGCTTCCATTCCAAAGATTTCAACATCTTTATTAGCGATATTCTTTGTTTGTGCATCACTGAACAAAATAAGGGTTACATTTTGTGATGTATTATTTTCCGATAGAAATGGTTTGATAAAAACATTCACATATTCAAAATTTTCACTTTTTTTGATTTTAACATCCTTGATAACTTTTTCCTTATTCTCTTTCACTGCCTTTCGTAAAGTGGTCGAGGTGGCAATAGCTAGTTCTTCGGGAAGCATTTCAAGCAGGTTGAAATTGAAAATTTTGGGAAGTAAGTATTTCTCGTAATTCCCGTAGGTATGTTGGATTTCAAATTCAGAATCCACCCATACTCCTGCCTGGTATCCAGATTCTGCAAGCAAGGTTTGGTTGACCAGCTCAGTAAGATTCCCCTTAAAAATATTTTTCTGAGGCGAAGAGCTGATCAAATTTGGGTTGATAAACTGTCTTTGCATACCGGGAGTACTGTAGGTGGTATCCCTAAGTCTGCGGACTAATTCCTGATTTCTATAGACTTTCCATTTTTTATTTACATCCTCAAAGGATTTTTTCAAATCCCCCAGACTTTCGCTAGGGCCTAAAAACAAATACCCTCCCAAGTTAAGGCAAAAATGTAGCGAGGAAAGTATTTTCCTTTGTAAAATCGGATTGAGATAGATAAGAAGATTTCTACAGCTGATCAGATCTATCTTACCATAAGGAGGTTGTTTGATGATATCATGATCGGCAAAAATGATCATTTTTCTGATATTGTCCCTTACCTTATACTTTTCATTGTCTTTTATAAAGAATTTATCAAGCCTTTCTTTAGATACATCTTTGGTAATGTTATTAGAATAAATTCCTTTAGAAGCATGAAGCAAGGCTGCCTTGTCTATATCGCTGGCAAAAATCTTTACTTCCAGATTTTTCTTAAGCTCCGTGAGATGTTCTACGATTAGGATTGCTAGGGAATAGGCTTCTTCTCCGGTTGCACATCCAACTACCCAAACCTTCAGTGTGTCAACCTGGAGTTTATTAGAAATAATATTGGGGATTACCTCTGCTTTGATAATTTCAAAAGCCTCTGAATCCCTAAAAAATTTTGTAACACTGATTAAAAATTCTTTTGCCAAAACACCTATTTCTGTGGCATCTGCTTCCAAAAAATCGGCATAATCATCCAGTGTCGCCATCTTGGTTTTAGTCATTCTGATAGCAATCCGTCTAAGGATAGTGGTTCGTTTGTATTCTGAAAAATCTAGGGGTGTGTTTTTCTGGATCAGATTAAGAATCCTCAGTAGAGAAGCTTCATCTACTTTTGAGCTTTGATGTGTCAAATCTTTTTCCAAAAACACCCTTTGCAAATGATAAATGATTTCCTCGGGAATCAACTGCGGAGAACGGATCACATCCACATTTCCCGATTCTATGACACTGTTAGGCATTCCATCAAATTTTGCTGTATCAGGATCCTGAACGATCACAAATCCACCATTTCTTTTGATAGCCTCAGCACCTTTGGTTCCATCTTTACCTGTCCCTGAAAGAATCACAGCAATGCTTTTTTCCCCCTGATCGTCAGCCAAAGAATCGAAAAAAATATCTATAGCCATATTGGGTTGATTGGGCCTACTATCCGACAATTGGAGCTTTCGACTTTTGATCGTCATGTTTTTCCCTTTGGGGATAAGGTAAACACAGTTAGACTCCACAAACATTCCGCTTTCTGCAATAAATATTTTCAGTTTACTATGTTTTTCAAGCAACTCTGCCATAAAGCTTTTATGATCAGGAGACAGGTGCTGAATTATCACATAGGCTACCTCATCTTCTGGTGTGTGATCAAAAAGCAAGTGTATAGCTTCCATCCCGCCTGCTGAAGCACCAATGGCAATAATATGTGTGTCTTGCGTGTAATCCTCTTCGTTATGTTTCATTGTATTATGGTTTAAAAGTGACAAAAGGTGATCGTAATCGAGGTGGGAATCATATAAAAATCCTCTTACCCTATCAAAAAATGGTTTTAGTGTATCAATACTTTAAGCCAAACAATTACCAATAATCAGTATAGATTAATATTAACAATTATATAGCCAAGATTACCATGTTGAGGCATATATATTTTAAACGGTAAACAAACATATTGGCTAAAAATAAAATATGTAATGAATTGATTTACAATAGTTTAAAAATTTCATTTTAAAATGAAGAGAGTTTTATTAATAAAATGCTGTTAAAAATCATTGAATTCGAATAATTAGACTTTTCATGGGTCCTTCCATGCAACGAAATAGGAATTCACAGATGGGTGTATTGACTCAAAGCAACTTGCAATGCCTTAGATATAATCCTGTTTACAAGTTTTCTTTCAAGTAAAGGGGTAATTCCGCTTATTCAATTCTGTCCCTCATAAGTTTTTACTCAAACTTAAATCTTTTAAAAATCCCCAATTCTAAACCTCTTCTCTAAGGCCCTAAACGTGCGGTAACATTTACGGTCTTCAATCATTTTTAAATTTAAATATTGTTTGGCAAGCACCTATCCCAATTGATAGGTGCCTAGATCATCAGGCTATATTGTGCAGCTTGATTTTATTGAAAAGTGTTTTTCTGTCTATCCCCAGCTGCTTGGCAGCTTTTGTTTTGTTATACTGATTTTCCAGCAGTGCTTTTTTGATGGCCTCTGCCTCTGCATTGGCTGCTATCTCTTTCAAATCCACATGATCTACTGTAACTTGCCCGGAATTGTTTTGAGAGGTTTCTCCAGCTGGAGAATCACCATCATCCTTGAACGCAAATTTATTCGCATGAACTATTTCATGTGGAATAGCAGAAATCTTAACCTCATCCCCATCTGTTAAAAGTAGCGATCTTCTGATAATATTTCTCATTTCCCTCAGGTTACCAGGCCACTCATATTGCCCAAAAAGCTCGGCAACTTCATGCGAAAACCCATTGACTTCTTTTTTAAGCTCCTTGTTGGCCAACTGCAAGAAATGTTCAGCAAATAGCATGATGTCTTTTCCTCTTTTGCGGAGAGGTGGTACACTGATGATAAATTCATTGAACCTATAAAAGAGATCTTCTCTAAATTTACCTTTTCCAACAGCATCTTTCAGGTTTTCATTAGAAGCAACAATGATCCTCACATCTATGCTCTTGTCTTTTACGCCTCCAATCCTCCTTAATTTTTTTTCCTGAACCAACCTTAAAAGACCAACTTGAATATCATAGGATAAATTGGCTATCTCATCAAGAAATATGGTTCCGCCATCGGCCAATTCAAATTGTCCTTCTTTGGAGGCAAGTGCACCAGTAAATGCTCCTTTCTCATGTCCCCAGAGTTCGCTCCCTGCAAGGTCTCTTGTAAGAGCACCACAGTCAATCGCTACAAATGGCTTGTCTTTTCTTTCACTGAGGTCGTGAATAGTCCTGGCTATATTTTCTTTGCCTGCTCCACTTTCTCCGTAGATGATTACAGAAAAATTGGTAGGAGCTACCAGAGAAACTTCCTTCAACAGGTTTTTGGAAGCACTGTCCTTACCCCAAATGTAGTCAGCATCACCTTTTGGCAATTTGATGTTTTTACTTTCTGCCTGCTTTTCTTCTGTATCAGAGATTGCAGGTGAAATGGTGGGTGTATTCATCGCCCTGTCAATAAGGCTGAGTATTTCATCAGGTATCAAGGGCTTGACCACATAATCAAACGCCCCTTTTTTCATCACTTCTACTGCAACCCTGACATCTGAATAACCCGTAATGATTGCGAGTTTGGTCATAGGAGAAATCTTCTTTACTTCCTGTAAAATCTCGGGACCTTCAATATCCCTCAATTTAAAGTCGCAAAGTATAAGGTCAAAATTGTTCTTTTTGACCAATTCAAGCCCATTTACGCCGCTCATTGTGGTTTCTACATCATGTCCTTTCTTAGACAGAAAGCGTTTAAGCAAATTACAGATATCAAGATTGTCGTCAATAACTAATATTTTCGCCATAAAATCGGTTTAATTCAATCTACTATTTGGTCAATTTCAGATAAGGAAAATGGTTTACTTAGAAATGCCAAAGCTCCTTTAGATTTGGCTTTACTTCTCATTTCTCCATGATCAAAAGCACTCATCATAATTATTGATAAGCTTGGAAAGCTTTCCTTTACTTGGGGAAGGTTTTCTAGACCATTCCCATCCGGTAGGTTAACATCTAAAAATAAGAAATCAGGATTAATTTTTTCCAATTGATTTTTACCTTCCCTCAAATTCTCTGCTGTAAATACCTCAAATCCCTTTTTCTTAAGGAATCTGGATAACAAACTCAATATACCTACTTCATCATCTATAATCAAAACTACCCTTTTCACCATAGGTTATTAATCCTTAACTTTCCTGTAACTGTAACTTCCCATTTATTGAACCCTATTTACTTAAAACGAACAAAGGATTCAAGATAAATTTAAAAGTATCAAAAGACAGCTTTCAACTGTCTTTTGATATTGTTAATGCTTAGGAAGCCTAACATTTTAATTTCAAACATGATTCAAACTATACTCGGCGACCTGAGATCACCCTGAAAAGAATTGAAATAATTGCTAAAACCAGCAATATATGTATCAATCCCCCTACACTGTAAACAAACGCGCCAAAGATCCAGCCTATAACTAAAATAACTGCGATCAAATACAATAAATTTCCCATCTTTTAAATATTTAAAGTTTAAATAATATTTTCTAAAAATTTTTTCAAACTTTATGCCTAAAGGAGAAACGTACAATTAAGGGGTACATCATACTTATTCTGCAAAATGCCTCCTTTTTGATTGGGATATTTGGGGCATGAAAACCCCATTTTGAGCACTTATTATTTTATTTGAATACACTTATGGACAAAATAAAGTCTTTTACCATTCTTACACTTACTTTAATCATACTGGGTGGTGTCATTTCAATATATACACTTTATAGAATCAATCATTTCAATAAGATCAAGATAATCAATGACCAGATGGTCAGGTATACCAATGATATTCATGCTAAAGTTTTGGAAAATGAAATTGCGATTTTGAGTTTTGCCGGGACTTTTGATTCTACATTTTTAAATAGTATACAGCATATTCAATTTGATATTTCCAGAAAAATTGATAGTTTAAAAGAGCTGGCTTACGAGATAGATCAAGATATTTCAGGAATTGATTCTATTGTAGCTTTAATCGATAAAAGAATGGATATTTTTGAAAGCTCACTTTCAGAAAATCCTGAACAAGAACAATTTCTGGCTTTTGTCAAGACACACAGAAAAGACATTTACCTGCAATTTAGCCAAAGAATAAAGGGTTTTAACAACCTCATTTTAAACAATTTAAAAACAGAACTTCAAGCTAAAGAACAGGGGCTAATCAACAACTTAAATGTCCTTGCTGTAATCATATTTGCAGTAGCAGCAATCGCAATAATGGCAGTAATAATCAGCTTTAATTCTTTTTCCAGGTATAAGATCGAGCAAGAAGAAAACACTAGAAAGCTGGCAGAATACAAAGAGTTATTGGAGGAACAGGTTTATCAACTTAATATTTCAAATAAGGAGCTGGAACAGTTTGCATATGTAGCTTCTCACGACCTACAAGAACCCCTGAGAAAAATCACCTCTTTCAACGACTTGCTACAGGATCAATATAAGGACGTCTTGGAGGGAGATGGTAAGCTTTATCTGGAAAGAATAGCATATGCTGCCAATAGAATGAGAAAACTTATTACAGATCTTCTTCAATACAGTAGAGCCGGTAGACAAAAAGAAGAAGAAGGTAACTTGAAACTTTCTGAAGTCGCATATGATGTATTAGAAGATTTGTATGTAATTATCAAAGAAAAATCGGCGGATATCCAAGTTGGTAACTTACCGGATATATGGGGATCCTACACAGATTGGAGAACAGTTTTCCAAAACCTTATCAGTAATGCTGTGAAATTTTCTAAAAAAGATACTCCGCCTATAATCCGTATTACATCTGAAATTGCCCCAAGAGAGTTGGTCAATGAACATATTGAAGATCCTGACGATAAGGTCGAATATTACCACATAACAGTGACGGATAATGGAATTGGCTTCAATCAGGAGTATGCTGACAAAATTTTCATCATTTTTCAAAGGCTTTATGGAAAAGACATTTATGATGGAACAGGAATTGGCCTAGCCATTTGCAAAAAAATATTCGATAAAATGGAAGGTACAATATATGCGGAATCTCAGGTCGGTAAAGGCGCCACGTTTCATTTGATTTTTCCTGACTATGGAGAAAATTCTTAAAGAAGAATCCTACAGCCAAATTGGGTTAGGATTTTAAAGAATTCTGATAGATTCATTCATGTGAAAAATTCAATTATACGGGAAAAATATATTTTAAAAGGACAAGGTTTTATAGGAATTATACTATAGAATTACAATTGGTTAAGTAAATTAAAAGTCCTAATTCATTTACAACAAAAATTATTTTACTAATTTCGTAACTACATAGAATTTATAAGCCCATTTGCAATATGAAAACTGAAAGAGTAATGAATATCCTAGTAGCAGAAGATGACATTGATGACAGACTGCTCATCACTAAGGCATTCAAAGAATCCTTTGACAAGGCCAACCTGATCTGCGTTGAAAATGGTGAAGTACTTATTCAGTACCTTAAAAGAGAAGGAAAGTTTATCGATGAAGAAAAATACCCACTCCCTAATCTTATTCTGCTTGACCTAAACATGCCAAAAAAAGATGGTCGTGAGGCATTAGTAGAAATAAAATCCGATGCTGAATTGAAAAAAATTCCCGTTATCATTTTTACCACCTCCCAATTGGAAGACGACATCAAAATCACTTATAAAAGTGGAACCAATAGTTACATCACTAAACCGGGAACATTTGACGGATTACTGGAAGTGGGAAAAGAACTTGAAACCTATTGGGGCAGAACAGTTTTGTTACCGGATTAATCCATAACCTTATTAATGATTCCTATGGAAGAAAATAAGAAGAAGGTATTGTATGTAGACGATGATGCAGATGACTTTTTATTGGTTGAAAGAATGCTTCATGGGTACAAACACATGGATTTTGAAATGACCCATGCGGGAAGTTTTGAGCAAGCAAAAGCACATTTGGATGGCAATTTTGATGCATACCTAGTAGATTACAGACTAGGGTCGAAATCTGGAATTGAGGTTCTGGAATTGATTAAAAGTACGAAAAAACACGCTCCTGTAATTATACTTACAGGAATGGAGAATGGGCAGGTAGACGACCAAGCTAGAGAATCAGGCGCTTCTGACTATCTGGTAAAAGGAGCTTTTGATGCGCAGATGTTAAGCAGGTCTATCAGGTATGCTATCAGAGATGCCGAATTACATGAAAGCTTGGATATAGCAGGCCGCAAATTCAAGAATATTTTTGAAAGAGCAGCAGACCCCATTATTTTGGTAAATAGGCTTTCTTTAATCATTGATTTTAATCCTTCATTCCTTCAGAAATTCAGTTACAATCTGGGTAAAAATGACTTCCACTCACTCCATTTTACCGATTTACTGGTAAAAAAAGAAGATAAGGAATTCCTCAAGGAAGTATTGAAGAGCAATACGGATGTCCTGGATTTTGAAGCTGATATCAAGATCAGTCCAGATCAGAATATTATGGCTCTGGTAAGTGTGGTCATGAATGAGACTAGCAAAGAACTCTATCAAATCATGATCAAAGATTTGACTGAATTAAAAATCAAGGAAGAAGAACTGTATAACCTAAAAAGATTCTCTTCTACAGGAAGAATTGCCAGAATATTAGCTCACGAAGTGAAAAATCCGCTCACTACAATATTGCTGTCAGCAGAGCAATTGTGTTATGAATTGCCACCGGAGGTGAAAGAAGAAAGTGGTGACCTTGTCGAAACTATCAAGAAAAACTGTACCAGAATCAATCAGTTGATAACTGAGCTCTTAGAGTCTACCCGATTTACCGAATTAGAAGCCAAAAAATATCCTTTAAATCAAATTTTGGAAGAAGCACTTGAGGAGGTAGAGGAAAGAATTGAGCTGAAAAATATAAAACTCATCAAACAGCTCTCAAATGATATAGGTGATGTAAACGTTGATGTTTCTAAAGTGAAAATCGCTTTTGTCAATATTATGGTCAACGCTATAGAAGCCCTGCACCATGATTTTGGTATTCTTAGGGTACGTTCTGTTGTAAAAGCCAATAAATGCCAGGTAGAAATTTCTGATAATGGTGTAGGTATTCCGGAAGAAAAACTTGACCGGCTATTTGAACCATTTTATACAAGTAAACCAACCGGATCCGGTCTTGGGCTAACAAACACACAAAATATAATTTTTAGCCATGGAGGCAGCCTTAGGGTACAGAGTAAAGAGGGAATCGGTACTACCTTCTATATTGCATTGGACTGTGTCTAATCATATCAAAAAGTGGTCGTGCCTATGGCACGACCTCTTTTAGATAAATATTTCTGAAATGTTTAACCCTATTAGGAAAAGAGTTTTAAAAAAATCATCCCTCAAGGTCTGACTTTATTTTCTCATACCTTTTCTTAATATCATCACCGAGTTTTTCAGCGTTTTTCTCCAACCAATCCCAGCTTTCTTTAGTCCCTTCTTCTAAATCTGCTTTAGTACTTTTGGTACTACGTTGCACTTTGGCTACATTAATTTCCCACCAGGACTCTACATTGGACATGTGCCTTTCAGCGGCCTCCTCCATCTCATCGCGTCTTTCTTTGGCTTCTATTTTAGCATCTTCATATCTTTTTTCAAGGTCTTCCCACTCCTTTTTTGCATCCTGGGCGGTATTTTGATAAGAAGACTCTACATCAGATACAAGCATACTATATCTTCTGTCCAAAACTGTCCAGTTATGATTCGCTTCTCTATTTACAGCTGTTTCAACACTGTCGACATAACTTTCCAACTTGTCTATACTTTCTTTTTGCTCTTCGCTATTCCCTTTTTGATCACATGAGACCACCATAAATAATCCCATTCCTATTCCGAGTAATACTGCATTTGTTCGTTGCATGATAAATAATGTTTGGTTCAACAAAAGTTTATTTATCTATAGAATTGCAAAAGGGATTCCACAAGAGTAGTATTCTTTAAAGACTTGATAGTTTAAGCTTAAACAACTGATTTTTAGTATCTTAATACTATATTTTTTTCAATAAAATTCCCTGATAATTTCAAGTGATGAAGCAACAATTCCACAAATATTGGAAAAAGTGCCCCAGCTCTGTAATAAATACATACTGATTAAAAACGGTGATCAAAAAATGATATAAAGCAATAAAGAATAAAATTTATCCTATTATAATATAAATGGAGGTTAAAAAATCTAACCTCCATTTGTTCCAATTACTTCTTTCGGTCTTGTAAAGTATTAAAAACACCTCAAAAAGACTTAAGAATCTCAGTTCCCTCTTTCTGAACCATTATTGGTCAAAAGCTTTGACGCTTTCAATTCCTCCTTGAATGCCACACCACCTTTAATACCAAAGTCCAAAGTTCGGATTGGGAAAGGGATCATGATATCATTTTCATCAAATGCTTTCTTAATTGCTTTGAAAGCATAATTCTTTGCACCTACAAATGCTTTATTTTCACGGGTATAATCCAACCAAATATTTGCAGTAAAATCTATAGAGCTATCTCCAAACTCTGTCCAATGAATGGTTATTTCTTGATCTTTGATTCGGCCTGGAGTATCCTCTAATGCTTCCAAAACTATGTTTTCCACTTTTTCCAGGTCATCTCCATAACTTACACCGCACGCTACTCTGAGCCTACGCTGACCTGATTCTGTAAAGTTTGTAAAGTCATCTTCAAACAAAAACCTATTGGGAACATATACAATGGGACCATCGAATGTCTTTACTTTGGTGACACGCAGATTAATGTCTACCACATTCCCCATTGTATCATTTTGTGTTGCAATCACATCACCAATTGCAAAGGGTTGTTTGAATGTGATATATATACCTGACATGAAGTTGGCTGCGGTGTCTTGAAATGCGAATCCTAGTGCTAGTCCTAAAATACCCAAGCCGGCTAGAATGGAGGCGACAGTACCCGAAAGATTAAGAATGGATAATGCTACGACCAAACCAACGATAAATACAGCGATATAAAGAATTCTGCTTAAAAAACCTGTGATGGTTTTATCTACATTAAAACTGGTTAGTTGTCTTTTCGAAAATCTCCTTATCACTTTTGCAGCCAAAAGGCCAAGAAATATCACCAATATTGCCAAAGCCAAATTGGGAAGCAAACGGACTATTGCTATTGCCCAGCCCTCTAACTTATCTATTAAAGCATTGATTAATTCTCCAGTATTCATATTTCTTATATTTATATCTCCAAACTTTATTTATAATTCCAATTCAATAAATCCAAACCGGATACATATTAAACAGTTGATTCAATTTTTACTTATCAGGCACACTAGGAGGCTTGATTTGATTCACCCTTTTCAGTTTACATTTAAAATGAGTATGATTATCCTACAAAAGATGCCTTCAAACTTAAAAAAGCAGTAATTACGCCAGAAACCGTTGACTAAAAGAGTAATCCTATAATTAAACTAATTAAAGATTTTATATATTCATTTTTATTTAAAATCGAAAACTCCCATAATTCCTACCAAAAAATTTTAATCAGTTCTGTTCATACTGAATTACATTCCCCAAAACATGGTATTAATTCCACACTTGAATTAAGGATTGTCAAAAGAAAAATTGGCGAATTATGTCAACTCAGCTCATTTACAGGCCCTAAAGTTGATTTCTATGGTAAAATTACTAGGGGCATGGTTTATGAATAATAAGTATTGAATTATATTCTTAACTAAAACTTTATAGACTATGAGTGCTTTTCAAGACAAAATAAAAGGAAACTGGAACGAGATTAAAGGTAAATTAAAGCAGAAGTATGGTGAGCTTTCAGAAGATGAGTTGACTTATGCTGAAGGTCAAGAAGATGAGCTTCTTGGTAAGATTCAAAAGAAAACTGGAAAGTCTAAAGAAGAAATTAAAGGCTTTATAGATAGTTTATAATCAACTTTTGCATTTAAAAAAACCCTGCTTTTTCAAGCCGGGTTTTTTTATGTTTTAAATGATGTTGATGTCGGTTAGATTTTTTAATCTTTCCAAATTTTGATTTTACCTAAGCTGAGCTCCTTAAAGCAAACTTGTCAGCAATCTTTAAACTATTCTAAAACGGGTATCCTATAGCAAAATTAAGAACCATATTTTCTCTCCTCCACTCCCCACTTCTAAACTCAAGACTTTGTTGCCATCTTTCTTGAGGTTCCAGCCAAGGCTTACGAACCGGTATGGCCAAATCAAGCCTTAGTACAAAAAGCTGGATATCTATTCTCAATCCAAATCCAGCACCTACTCCAAGCTCTTCCGCCCAGTCACTACTGAACCTACCTCCTGGGAGTGCCTCATTTTCATTATAAAGCCATACGTTTCCGGCATCGACAAAAAAAGCTCCCTTCAGATACTTATTGAAAGGAAACCTGTATTCCATATTTCCTTCTAATCTTATGTCTCCCGCCTGATCAAAGAAACCTCCAGTACCTATACTTTGAGGCACAAAAACACCAGGGCCCAAAGACCTTATCCTGAAAGACCTGACACTTCTTGGTCCACCGGCAAAAAATTGCTTCACGAATGGTAAAGAAGAAGAATTCCCTAAAGGAACACCTAAACCACCAAAGAACCTGGTCACCAAATTATGTTCATCTGTAAATCTATGGTAATATACAAAGTCTACCTCTCCTTTGATATATTGGGCATAATCCAATCCAAAAATGAAATCGGGATTTTCAGAACCTACCAATCTGTTTAAACCTTTAAATAAATTTCCTGCTAAATCTATGGTAGAGGTAATCATAATCGGATTTTTACGCTCAGAATCCACCAGCTGATTGTAATTCCAGGTATAATTCATTCCCGAAATAAATTGCTGTTCAAAGCTTCTTCTTAAAAATGGGTTAGAATTAAGGATTTCCTCAAATACGGGGGTAGTATTGGCCAAATCCACAATGCTCAAGCTGATTGGATTAAATTCATGGTACTGATACCTGTTGACGTTCCATAAATATCCAAATGTAGCTTTATAAGAATTAAGCTGATAAAGATCAGTTCTATTTTGATATTCATATCCCAAAGAAATCTTGGTTTTAGGAATTGAGTAATTGAACCTGTTCATAATTGGAACTGGAAACAAAACTCTTGGAAAAATCAATGAACCTGTTAGTCCTAGTTCAATCGACCTAAGTGCTTCCCTGCTTCCTGAGGCAATCTGTTGCTCGTAACCTACTTTACCAGTTAGGTTAAAAGTCTCTCCTCCACGAAAAAGGTTTCTATTCTGGTAATTCAAAATCAGAGCAGGTCCCACAAAACTATTAGACTTTGTAACCCCCTGTATTTCTGCCCTTAAACCTCTTTTATCTAAAGGTGATAGTAAAATCCTGGCATCAAGTGGGTAAGTTCCATCATTTAACATTTCCTCGCTCTCTTGAAACGTAATATTGACATATCTGAAATTCCCAATACTGGAGAGCCTATTGGAAGTCAATCTTGAGGTTTGAGGGTTGAATTTTTGCCCTGGTTCAAAAAGTATATAATTCTCAAGAAGGTCTGGACGGAAAACTATATCATCTTGGATCACCTTGATCCCTCCTACCCTGGTAGTGTCCTGATCCTCCGTTTCAGAAGTTACAGTGAAATTTGGATATACCCTTATTTGTTGAATGGTATAAGGATGCAGTGATTTTTCAGGCGCTTCATTTTTAAGTCTAAGGTAAAGGTCATAGCCTCTATTTTCATATTGGTTGGTGTCGGATTCAAAAATCAATAAATCCGCATTAAAGTTATAATACCCCTTTAACTTCAATGCCCTATCAATCCGCTCTCTTTCAGATTTCAATTTATCCAAATCAAAACGTGTCCCCTCTTTCAACTCAGTTTTGTCCAAATCTCTTTTAATTTCTTCCATGATACCCAAAGTATCTCCCAAAAGCTTATAAGTTTTCAATTTATAGCCTTCGGAAAAATCAATTTCATATTTAATGGAAGCAAATTTCTCCTTGTCATCTACTTTATAATCCGTCTTATAGAAAAAATAACCTTTGTTTTCCATCCTATTTCCAAGTATATCCATGGTTCTTTCAGGCTGCACATCGGATAAGTAGACTGGACTCTCACCAAATCTATTTTTAAGAAACTTATTGATAAAACCAGGCTTTTCTTTACTCCCTTTATAATGTGCCCAAAGGCCAAAGCGCTGACCAAGAACTTTACTGTTTGGCTGAGGCCTTAGTAAGCCTTCCAATTCATCCTCCAATTCATTTACTTCTCTTTTGGGAAGTTCAGCTGATAGGTCCAATTCGGCCCCAATGTATAATTTCTCACCCTCAGGAATAAATTTCTTCACCCCGCAAGAGCTCAGCAGAAAAATCATGCAAAGAAATATGTAAAACCTTTCACTCATTAATATTCTATTTCGTCTAAATCATCTATCAGTTCCAAGTCTTCTTCTTCTATAGCTTCATCTACCTCTCTTTGTCTCCACAAATCCTTCAATGCATTGAATTCTCTATTGAAAATAAAAGAAATTCCGGTTACTATAAGTTGTCCGTCAATCACAGATTCAAACTGATTTCGACGGTAAGCTTTTGCTCTCCACCGACCTTTCTCATCCAACAGATATTCCAAACTTACATCTCCAAAAAGTGCATCACCTTGCCCAGCCCTTTCACGAGCCCCCCCTTCGACGTCCATCTGACCACCTACTGATATAATCAGGCGATCATCCATCAGTCTTTGCCGCGCTGCTAAATTAAGTTGTGTACGGTCTTCTGCTCCTCCATTCTCATAATCCGTAAACGAATCCAAATCCATATCCAGACTAAATCCTGACTCGCCAAATAGGCGATCAGATAAGGCATTAAGTTGAGAGGAAAGCACCTGAGAAACACTTGACCTGGCTATATTGACCGACCCTCCAGATGAACCGTCATTTCCCATTGTTGGAAAAAACTGATTTAGCACAAGAAGCGCAAATACCTGTTTGGTAACCTCATCTTCCTCTTCATTAATTTGCTGAATCTTACTATATACTGCTCCGCCAAAAGCTCCGCGGTCCTGCTCTTGGATATCCAAATCAAAACTGATTTGAGGTTGTAATAGCTCGCCACCAATATTCAAATAAACTTGAAAACGAAGTACTTGCCTAAACTGACTTCTAGTGTCTGCTCCAGAGCCACTGAGCTGTGCCTGCATGAGCTCTGCAGCTGAGGTCCTTACATTGTATATAGCCCTGAGATTCAGATTAGCGTCTAATGGATCACCATTCCATATCACGGAACTGCCTTCAGCCAACTCAAACCTACGATTGACCAGATTGTAAAGGTTGAGTTCATAATGTCCGCTTTTAACTTCATATCTGCCTGAAAGTGAGATGTCACCATTTGGATTCATCAACATGTTGAGGTCAGCTTCACCTTGCAGTCTGAGGTTGTCACCTGTCCTTTCATCAACAATTACATTGAAAATAGCCTGTGGATCTATTTGCAAATTTGCTTTGACATCATAACCAACTAATCCCCTTGTACTGATCTCAGTTTCCCGCTTGTTTAGGAGATCATATGGATCTGCATGGTTAACAAAAATCACAACACCGGTACGTTCCACTACGTCTAACTGGCTTTCAGGAATTATAAAAGTAAAATTAGTGCCATTATTGATTTTCAACTGTACATCAAGTTTTGGTAGTTCAGTTGTACCTTTGACATCCATATCCAAACTGATATTTGCTCTTCCAAAGAATAGGTCGTTGTCACTACGAGTAGAATTCAAAACTTGGAAATTTTCAGAACGTATTTTAAGATCCAGACCTATTTCAGAAAAATCTTCTGTATCTATTTTTCCATCAATATTAAATTCCTGTCCTGACTCATCTCTTATATCAAAATCTTCAAAATACAAACCAAGGTTATCAACTCTGATTTTATCATCTGTCACAGAAAATTTGTTATTGAGCTGACTTACTACTAAAGATACATCGTTAAAATCCAATACCCCATCATAAACAGGGTCTTGCATACTCCCCGTAACATTTACTTTTCCACTTAAAAACCCTTGGGTATTCCTAAGTTCATCTCCAGCCAGTTTTTCAATCATAGCCATCTGGAATTCATTCAGCCTTAATTCCAGATCCAAACGAGAGCTTTCTGCACTTGCTTCAATGACACCATCCAAATCTAAATCCAACATCCCCTCTTTCAATGCCAATTTAAAATCATATTCCTTCAAAGTTCTTGCTTCTGCATCAATACTGAGTACTCCTAGCGGAATTTCCAAAACCTCAAGGTTACTTACCTTAAAATCTGCCAATACTCCAACAGCCTCCCAAAGATTAACCGCTGTAAACTCTCCATTGGCTGTACCCTTCACAATGGGATTTTCCTGGTTAAGAAAACTGGTAAATGTACTTAAGTTAAAATCTTTGAACTGAACACCGACATGCTCCTCATCTGTACTTAGGATTTCATTACTCAGCTTTAACTCCTGATTATTTCTTGAAAAAACAAAGTCTTCAAACCTGAGGTGATTTTCAGCATAATAAACAGCATTTGATTCAGGAATCTGCCAAGCCCTTGAATTGAATATCAGACCTTCCGGATCAATGTGGTAAACCAAAGTATCACCACTTAATTTTAATACTGACTTCAGATCGATAATTGGATCATCATCTAAAAGAGATAAAAATGCAAATTTGATATCATTCTCCTTAAAAGTACCGATAACCCTTGTTTCACCCATATCGATAGGGCCATATAACAATTCCTTAAAACCGGCAGATAGGCTGAGGCTATTAGAATCACCATCAAGGTCTAGCTCAAAGGATCTAATCTTTGCATCAGTGTATTCTAAGTTTGGCAAGTATATTTGCGTCTGAAGTGAGGCTAATGCTGCATCAAAATTAAAAGTGAAACTTACTGTATCCAACTCCTCAATTCCAGCAACCAAAAGCTGATCAATAAAAGGTGTAGGCTTAAACTGAAATTCTGCCTTGGCTTTAACGGACTTATTCTGTAAGCTGTCAGCCTCTCCAGTAACCAATTCAGAAAAATAAGATTGCATGGCATTTCCCAATACCTGGGCCGAGCTATTGGCTTCTGCTTCTCCTTTTAAGAAATCTGAATCCAACTTTAATGTAGTCAAACTGTCAGAAAGTCTTGCTTCCAAATCAATATGCCCTATTGGATATGCTTGTCTATCATAATACATAAAGGCATCCTCAAGCTTGATTTCGGCTCTAAGATCATCCATGCTTCCTGAAATCTTTCCCCCTAGTTTCATCCTCGCATTGATATCCTGGGCAGTAAGCCTCATGGCCTGTGTCTCTAAGTTTTTGAGATCCAACATGAATGTCAACTCGGGATTGATTGTATCCAATCTTGCTCTTGCTTCAAACTGAACATCAATGATTTCCTTATCAATGGAAAGGAGAAGGTCTGCAACCGTATCCTTAGCCTCTACCTTAAACACCAAAGCAGAAAGATCATAATCAGCCCATTGAAGCTGTGAAATTTCTGTATCAAGAAAACCTTGAAAATCATATAGGTTGGAACCTTCCCCTTCAGCTGTCATTTTAAGACTTATGGGCTTTAACTCCGGGATTTGGAGTATTTTACCCAAATCAAGTTCCTGTAACTCCACTGAGGTCTTTAATTGAATATTGGTTTTATCTTCAAAATCGGCCTTAAAAAATGCATTTCCGTCACTCGATTTAAGTGAAGCATCTGCATGGAGTTGGTGGATACTTCCTTTAGCATTGGCGGTAAGAGAAATATTTTGGGGAATATCAAAATCAATGTCAAATTCCGCCAATAATGCAACTAGTTCCCGTTCCTTTGATTGAAACTCAAATTTATAAAGGTCAACATACAACTGTTCAACATCTGTATAATTCGTAAGGGTCAAATTATTCAATAAAAAAGAAGTATGCTTGCCGTAACTTGCTTTAAAGTTGGGGATTTCTAGGTCCTGCATATCCCCCCTTAAGTGGCCACTAGCTGAAATCCCTTTTTTTCTAATTTCTTTAAAGTAATTTTCTTGCCCCAATTCAGGAACAAAAAACAAAGCAATTGAAGCATCAGTCTGAAAGGACTTAAGGTTAAGCTCAAATGAGCTTCTATCAGGATTGTTTATCAATTGGTCTATGGAGGTATAATCCAACCGCATTCCAGCCTCTAAATTGGTGGAATTAGCACTAAATCTCAGGTTGTCTAAAATAATTTTTTCGTCATCGACTTTTAATTCAAAGCTGAGTCTTTTCAAGTCCAAACCACTGTGGTCTCTAAATGAAAACTCATCCAAATTCAAACCCGTTTTTTTATCTTTTAGGAAAATTCCATGTGCCTGTAGATTAAGCCCTTCAAATTTGATAAAGTCCGGATTGAACTCTCCCCTAACCAACCTAGCATTATCAGATTGGTAGCTGAAGTTGTTATTTTTAAAATCAAAATCAGACAATTCTATAAACCAATCGGGCCATTCAAAAGGAATGCTATCTGAAACTGATTGCTCGGAGCTTGAAGGCGATTCAGTACCAGAGACCATTTTGATGTTAATATCAGAATCATGGAGCCCAAATGATTTCAGCAAAATCTTTTGTTGTTCAAGATCAGCCTCTGGCAATTCTACCCAAAAGTCTCCTATATCCAAATTAGCCTCTATGCCATCCGGAATGGAATGAAATTTCCAGTTTGCCTGCTTGATATTAAATCTCTCAAGAACCAAAAGTGGCAGTGGTAAATCGGAGTCTGTTGATTCTTCAGGCTCAGGAAAAGCTTTAAATTGCCTGTAGTCAATTTTGGAGCCGATAATGGAAAATTCATCTATTCCGAAATTCATTTTGTTCAGGTCAATTTCATCTAATCTCACCCGAATTTCATCCCAGTCTGCGCTAAGGTCAACTCCTAATTCCCCATCATAATACCTGATTCTGAAATCCTTAAAATTAATAGGACCAACGGTGAGTCTGGGAAATTTTGACCCCTCTCCTGCATTGTCTACGTCATTCGGACTTTTATCAGTGACATCATCATCATCTTCTTCTTCAGTAAAAGCATCGATCAAAAAATCAAAGTTAAAAGTACCTTTATCAGCATCCCTATTAATATTTGCTCTTAACCCTTCCCATTGCAAAGTAGAGATTTTGATATCTCCACTACTGATCAATGGTCTTATAGCCACTCCAGTCTCTATGTTTTTGGAATAAATAAGCGTATCTCCGTTTAAATCTTCCAGAAATAAACCCTCCAGAAATAAATTTCCCGAAAAAGTCACAAAAAGTCTGTCTATGGAAACTTTGGTAGAGGTCTTACCACTCACGTAGGAAGTCGCTTTATTTACTATTATATCCTGACCCCAAGGACTCCTGATAAATAAAATCAAAGCAATCACCAAGACAAATAGAACCGTCAAGGTGATACCCAATATTTTTAAAAATTTAAGGATGTATAGTCTGATAATTAGTGAAATTTAAAACCCTATTCAATCACAAATATATACCTTTCATTAAGCTGATTCAATTAAGTATTCAATCGGCTGATAATCATCCAGGTATTCTGAAAGCTTATACTCAAAAAGCAGGCTATAATTGACTAAAGCAATACATTGATTTATGTATCAACTCAAAATTACTGCATTTAGTTGATCTAAATTAGACTTTTTCTAAAGGCTGTCATTTATTCTTTTGAAGTTTTTATCAAATCAACATTAATAAACAGTTAAGTTTCTCTAATCAAGAGGTAAAATATTTATTTTAACTTTTATAATTCCACTACAAAGTTACATTTGTAAGGCAACCAAGACCTCATGGAAATTTTTACAAGCCTTTTGATTTTATTGACAGTTTACTTTCTGGCAGTTTTGGGGCTGATTCAAGGGTTTATCCCAGGGGCGACCAAGCAGGTTTCCAGCATTAAAGGAGAAGATAAGGAAGTTTTAAGTGTTAAAAGAGTCTTGTTGATCAGCTTTTTATTGTCCGTATTTGTTACTGCTATAATGCTTTATTTTTTTATTTTCCCAAATTATACCTTTGCATAATAGTATAAAGCCTTATTTTAGGGTATTGAATTATTTTTGATGTCAAATCATCTAACCAACAACCCAACACCAAGATCAATCATGAACTATATTATCAGACCTTGCGAAGAAAAGGATTTACCAGAGCTTATCGAATTATGTGCTGCCCATGCTGAATATGAAAAAAATGAATACAGCAAAGAAGGCAAGCTCGAAGGTTTAAGGGGTGCTATTTTCGGAAAAGTGAAACAGCTCAATTGCTGGATTGTAGAAATTGACGGCAAAGCAGAAGGTTTTACTACCTATACTTTTGATTTTTCCACTTGGGATGCCGCCCCATTTCTCTACATGGATTGTCTTTATCTCAATGAAAACTGTAGGGGAAAAGGCATTGGTGCAGATATCATGGAACGAATCAGAGAAGAGGCAAGAAAAAATAATTGTCAAAACATACAATGGCAAACTCCTGAATTCAATGCCAGAGCCATCAAATTTTATGTGGGATTAGGAAGTACTGGGAAACAAAAAATGAGGTTTTTCCTCCAACCCTAATGTGTTCATCCAATGAACACCTATCCTCATTTTATTCCTTTTTCAGATTACTTTGAAGTGCTCTCTTAAATGGATGAAACTTCACCAATTTCTCATTGTAGGACTATTTTAAAAAAGACAGAACTGCTCCCATAGCATAAAATCTACCTACTAAGGACATGTCTAGCCCTTAACTTTAGGCATTCCAATACCAGAATAGGTATCAAACTTTAAGAAAAAAATAAGGTAAGGTATAAGGCATAAAAAAGCCCAAGCAAACTTTATTGCTTGGGCTTCTTAAATCTATTTCTGAAAATTATTACATATTACTGATTTCAGCTTTGGTTTCTTTTGCCAATTCAAAATCCGGTTGCACTTCAAGTGCTTGGTTGATTGCTTCTAAAGCTTCTTCTTTATTTTGCATGGCAATATATATCATAGCTTTTAGATTCAGACCTGCAGCTTTCAGATTTACTTCCTGAGTGTCGTTATCGGTAGTCGGGAATCCTACTTTTTCGCTGGAAGCCTTATTGTTTTTGATCAGCATATTCACTGAATTCAAAGCCTCTTCAGATTTATCAAGCGTATATTGCATGTAAGCTGTTTTGTAAAGAGAGAACAGGTTTCCTGTCAATAGATAGTGCCTCTCAAAATTTGGCAAAGCCCTATCCATCGCTCCCAATTGTTCCAGTGAATATGCAGCAATCTCAAGCCCTGTGACACTTTTATCGTTCATTTCTAGCAGATCAATAGCAGAAACTGCTGCAGAGGTATACTGTCCTGCATCAAAATACAGGGTTGCCAAAAGCTCCGGGTACCTCGTGTTTGTAGGATTTCTCTCCATCAATTCAAAAAGTTTCATCCTTGCAACAGAAAAATCGTTGTAGCGCATCGCTGCTTGGTAAATTCTTTGATCAGTTTCATTTCTTTTACGAACCGCTTCACTGTCTTGAGATGGTGCCTGTACTTCGGCATCCTGTGCGATCGCTGTCATGGCCATACACATAAACAGGCCAAATATTAAGGTAATCTTATTCTTCATGGGTAGTTATTATTTCTTTTGTAATCCTTTTCGGTCGGCTAATTTATACAATAAGTCCAAAGCTTCATCTTTATTGTTCTGAATTTGTCCTTCTAATATTGCTTCTTTGATTTCTTCTTTTAATTCTCCGACAATTTTCGAGGGCTGAAGCTCAAAAATCGCCATAATTTCTTCACCTGTGACAGGAGGCTGAAAATTTCTCACCTGGTCCTTTTCTTCAACCTCAATTATCTTCTGTTCAACTTTATCAAAATTAGCTAGAAAGCGCTGCACTTTATTGTTGTTTTTTGAAGTAATATCAGCCCTACACAAGGTCATCAAATCATCCACATCATCTCCGGCATCAAATAGAAGACGTCTGATTGCAGAATCAGTGACCTTATCCGAAACCAAAGAAATTGGTCTTAGGTGCAGCCTGACCAATTTTTGCACATATTTCATGCGCTCATCCATAGGTAATTTCAAACGCCTGAAAATACCAGGCAACATCCTGGCTCCTTTGTCTTCGTGCCCATGAAATGTCCATCCCACTTTATTGTTAAATCGTTTGGTTGGTGGCTTCCCAATATCATGCATAATCGCTGCCCAACGCAACCATAGCTTATCTGTATTTTGACAAATATTATCCAGCACCTGTAATGTGTGATAAAAATTATCTTTGTGGGACTTGTCCCCTACAGAATCCACACCTTGCAATTCCACCATTTCGGGAAAAAATTGATGAAGTAAGTTACTTACAAAAAGTAATTTAAAACCGTATGACGGCTTATCGACCATTATAATTTTATTCAATTCATCTATGATCCGCTCAGCTGAAACAATCTGTAATCGGTGAGCATTGTGAATGATGGAATCAAATGTATCGGCATGGATATCAAAATTAAGCTGACTTGCAAATCTGATTGCCCGCATCATTCTTAGAGGATCATCTGAAAAAGTCAATATTGGATCAGTAGGTGTTCTGATAATTTTACGCTTGATATCCTTAATCCCGTCAAAGGGATCAATAAGCTCCCCGAAACTTTCGGAATTGACAGAAATCGCCATTGCATTAATAGTGAAATCCCTTCTAATCTGATCTTCCTGCAATGTTCCGTCTTCGACAATGGGCTTTCTTGAGTCGTGCCTGTAGGACTCCTTTCTGGCTCCTACAAATTCTATATCCCAATCGTCAAGCCTGATATTGGCTGTTCCGAAATTTTTAAAAACATTCAATGGAACATGCTGATCAAAACTGTCGGCTACCTTTTGGGCTAACGTAATTCCACTGCCAACACAGACAAAATCTATATCCTTTGAAGGCCTTTTTAAGATCAAATCCCTGACATAACCTCCTACTACAAAGGTCTCGAGCCCTAATTCATCCGCGACACTTCCTACCCTTTCAAAAATCCCAAGTTTATCCAGTTCTTTTTTAAAATTCATCCTTTTAATATTTTGATATCCCCATCAGGGCTCAAAAACATTTCTTTCGTTCCCGCACTCAAGAGAGGGAAAAAGTCTTTAGTCTCAAAATCCACATCTTGATCCTCCAAATAATTCAAGATCAAAACCTGTCCATAGCTAAACAAAAGTTTATTCCAGAAATCCTTTTTGATCAAAGAAAATTTAATCTTACCCTCTTGGACGGGACCATTATGAAGAAAACGCCCCTTGATGGTATGATACACTGTAGGCTTGGTTGCGAATTCTATGATATCAAGAGATACATCAGCAAACTGTTCTGAAATACTTCTCAATTGAAATACATCAAAGATCAAAAAAATACCCTCCTGATCATCTTTATCCTTATTCCACCTTTCCAAGCTTACGAATTCAAGCACTTTACCATGACCTTCTTTGACTTTTAGCCTGCCTTGTTCCTTCAGTATATTGATGATATCTTTGATTTCCACGCTTTATTTTTTCCGCAAAAATACTGCGGATAATTGAGAGGACGGTAATTTTTAGCAGAAAAGATGGTTTTTGCTAATTTGAAACCCCGCTGAAAAATCCCAAAGCTTTACAGCTTACACTTAATTATCAGGGAAAAATGATCTGGGTTTTATTTTTTTAATGGCAATGAGTATCGCACCAAATTGCAAAAATGATATGGGCTAGGAAATAAAAAGCAAACAAATATCGGTCTCATCCATACCAGTTTAATGGCCATACTCAAAATTTCATACAGCTTTACGGCAAGCGATTCAAATATTTCTCCTACCTTTGGATCCCATAAGAATTCAAACAATTTAAAAGTAAAAGCCCGCACCATTCTTATGGCCTCATCCACAAAATACATCTTTATAACCGGAGGAGTGACCTCCTCTCTAGGAAAAGGAATAATTGCTGCCTCATTGGCAAAGTTGCTCCAATCCAGAGGGTTCAGTGTCACTATCCAAAAGTTTGATCCCTACCTGAACATAGATCCAGGAACCCTAAACCCTTACGAACACGGAGAATGTTACGTCACTGAAGATGGTGCTGAGACAGACCTTGATCTTGGGCATTATGAGAGATTTCTTAACTCATCCACCTCCCAGGACAATAATGTTACTACAGGTAGGATATACAACAATGTTATTACCAAAGAAAGAAAAGGTGAATACCTTGGAAAGACTGTTCAGGTAATACCTCATATTACAGATGAGATTAAGAGAAATTTTTTCAAACTTGGAGAAGATGGTAAATATGACGTTGTAATTACTGAAATTGGTGGCTGCGTGGGTGATATTGAATCATTACCCTTTATTGAGGCAGTCCGCCAAGCAAAATGGGACATAGGTTCCAACAACTCCCTTGTTATTCACCTGACTTTAATACCTTATCTGGCTGCTGCCAAAGAGCTAAAAACCAAGCCAACACAGCACTCTGTAAAGCAACTATTAGAAGCTGGTATACAGCCTGATATATTAGTTTGCCGAACTGAATACCACCTGCCCCAAGAAGTAAAAAAGAAGCTTGCCTTATTCTGCAATGTTCAGCTCAACTGCGTTATAGAAGCCATGGATGCCGAAACCATCTATGATGTGCCATTGTTAATGAAAAAAGAAAAATTGGATGAAAGGGTTATGGCCAAACTCAAACTTTCATCCAAAAGCAATACAGATCTGGAACAATGGAAGGATTTTCTTGGAAGGTTAAAAAATCCAACCCAGGAAGTCACTATTGGCTTGGTAGGTAAATACGTTTCCCTACCAGATGCTTATAAGTCCATTATTGAGGCTTTTATTCATGCAGGTGCGGCAAGCGAATGTAAAGTTCACCTAAAGTTAATTTCTTCAGAAGAGTTGCACCCGGAAACCGTGGCCAAAAAGCTTGAAGAGCTGGATGGTATTGTGGTTGCTCCTGGGTTTGGAGAAAGAGGTCTTGAAGGGAAAATTGAAACAGTTAAATATGCCAGAGAAAACAATATACCCTTCTTTGGGATTTGCCTCGGAATGCAGGTAGCCGTAATTGAATTTGCCCGGAATGTATTGGGGCACGAAAAAGCTAACAGCACGGAAATGGATCCGGAAACTCCTTTTCCGTTTATCGCACTGATGGAAGAACAAAAAAATCTTGAACAAATGGGTGGAACCATGAGGTTAGGTTCGTATCCTTGCGAATTGAAAAGGGGAAGTAAGTCTGCTATCGCATATGGAAAACTGAAAATTCAGGAAAGGCATAGACACAGATACGAGTTCAACAATCAATATCTGAGCGAAATAGAGGAGGCAGGAATGATAGCAGCAGGAATCAATCCTGAAACAAAATTGGTTGAAATTGTGGAAATCAAAAACCATCCATGGTTTGTAGGTGCACAATTCCATCCAGAATACAAGAGCACTGTTTTAAACCCACATCCTCTATTTGTGAAGTTCATTACAGCCACTATAGATAACAAGAAAATTAAGTAATTATTAAGACTCTATTTTACCTTCAAAGTAACCCAAATTCATTCAGTTTCATGAAAACTACAGATTTTGGGTTACTTTTGCATTTCAAAAAAAGAGTATAAAGTTAGTTTTATGGATAGAAACCAAGCGACAGGGCTAATCCTATTCGCCGCAGTATTGCTGATATATTCGTTTTTCTTTGCGAGTGCACCAGAGCCTCTACCAGAAGAAAATGCTGAAGCTGCGCAGACAGCAATCGCTGAGCAAAAGTCAGAAAATCAGGAAGTACTGGACTTACCATTGGATGAACCTGACAGTATTCAGGATGTCAATGCCCAAAGGCAATTTGGTGTATTTGCTGCCATGACCAAAGGTCAGGAAGATTTGGTCAAAATTGAAAATGACAAAATGATTGTCACCTTTTCGACAAAGGGTGCAGAAATCAAGGAAGTCGAGTTAAAAGAATTTAAAACTTGGGACCAAAGACCTCTTTTACTATTAGATGAAAATAGTTCTGATTTAGATTATTTCATCCAAACAGATAAAGGAGAATTAAGTCTAAACCAATTCTATTTCAATCCAACAATTTCATCCATTGATCTAGATGGTGTAAATGCTCAGGTAATTACTTTCATAGCTCAAAGTGGAAGCGGGCAGGTCGTAAGAACCTACACACTACCAGAAGACAGCTATTTATTGGGGAAATCACTTGAGTTTTCGGGGCTTAGCGGAAACCTAAGTAGCACTGACGTAAAAATTGTATGGAATGACAGACTACTAAGGCAAGAGCAGGATTTAGAAGAGTCCAGGAGGAAAACCAATATCAATTGGTACAAAATATCAGGTAAACACAATGACTTGAGTCTGACTTCTGATTCTGATGATGATCAAATATCTGAGCCTTTAAAATGGATGAGTTTTAGCCAAAGGTTCTTCACCTCAGGAATTATTGCTGAAAACCAGTTCAATTCAGGTGAGTTTGAGCAAGAGACTCCAAAAGATACCCTATCTGTCAAAAATATGAAGGCTATCATGAGCCTTCCGCTTGAAAACAGCCGTGCAGACCTCAGCTACTATTTCGGACCAAACAACTATAATGTACTCAAAAAAGTCACTCCCGGCTTTGAAGAAAATGTATACATGGGTTATGTTTTTGTGAGTTGGGTCAATAAATACATAATAGTAAACCTGTTCCAGTTTTTGGAGAGATATTTTACCAACTATGGTATCATCATCATCCTGATAGTATTGATTATCAAAATTGCCTTGTTCCCTTTGACCTACAAATCATATATAGGAATGGCCAAGATGCGAGTAATCAAACCTGAGATAGATGAATTGAAAGCCAAGTATCCGGATGATCCTACCAAAATGCAGCAGGAACAGATGAAGTTATTTGGAAAGCTTGGTGTCAGCCCGATTTCAGGCTGTCTGCCGATGGTCTTTCAGATGCCTTTCCTCTTTGCGATGTTTTTCTTTTTCCCCAACTCTATAGAATTGAGGCAAGAATCATTCCTTTGGGCCCATGACCTTTCAACCTACGACGCTATATTTTATTTGCCTTTCACTATTCCTTTTTATGGCGCACATGTCAGTTTATTTACTTTATTGATGACCGTATCGCAAATTGCATACACACACTTCAATAATCAGCTGACTGCACAAACAGGACCAATGAAAAATATAGGCTATATCATGCCGGTAATATTTATGTTCGTGCTCAATTCTTTTCCAGCGGCATTAAGTTTCTACTACTTTGTTTCCAATATGGTTACCTTTGGACAGCAGGCTTTGATCAAACTATTTGTAGATGATGCAAAAATTCGCCAAAAGGTGGAGGAAAGTAAAGTCAAAAATGCGAATAAGAAAAAATCAAAGTTCCAACAAAAGCTTGAAGATGCCATGAAGGCAGCTGAGGCGAACAAGAAAAAATAATTAAAGAGACCTGAAAGGGTCTCTTTTTTTGTTCAAACCCTCATTTTCAATAGCTTAAAGGTATCCACATACGGATGTGGAAAACAATTCGTTTACAGGTAGAATATAAATTATATATTTGTAAGCCTTAGAAACCAATAAACTGACACACCATGATTGAAATTACCTACTATGGGCATTCTGCCTTTTTGGTGAAAGTGGGGGGTAAATCCATCATTTTTGACCCTTTTATCAGCCCAAATGAAAAAGCTTCTCAAATAGATGTTTCATCTCTAAAAGCAGATTATGTACTTATCAGCCATGGCCATGAAGACCATGTTGCAGATGCAGAGGCCATAACCAAATCTTCAGATGCAATGCTTGTAGCCAACTACGAAGTTGCGGTTTGGTTTGCTGAAAAAGGCGTTGAAAAATACCACCCCATGAACCATGGAGGTAGCAAAAAATTTGATTTTGGAAGTGTAAAGTATGTGAATGCCATTCATAGCAGTACATTACCGGACGGATCCTCGGGGGGAAACCCAGGAGGTTTTGTGATTCAACATGAAGATGGTTGCTTTTACTATGCGGGTGATACTGCACTGACTTATGATATGAAATTAATAGCCGAGGAATTCAAAGTGGATTTTGCATTTATGCCTATCGGGGATAATTTCACAATGGGTATTGAAGATGCCATAAAAGCAGCAGATTTTGTAGGGACCAAGAAAATCATAGGTATGCACTATGATACATTTCCCTACATCGAAATCAATCTTGAGGATGCAAAAAAAGCAGCTGCAAAAGCAGGAAAAGAATTGATTTTACTTAATATTGGAGAATCTATAAAGATCTGAAGAACCTAATGGGAAAAGTTATTGCAATAGCAAATCAAAAGGGAGGCGTCGGCAAGACTACCACTGCCATGAATCTGGCAGCAAGTTTGGCTGTTCTCGAATTTAAGACCCTTGTCATTGACGCTGATCCACAGGCCAATACCACCTCTGGTTTAGGTCACGACCCAAAAGGTATAGATACCAGCATTTATGAATGTATGGTAGATGGTATAGACATTAGCAGCATTATTCTCAAAACTGAAATAGAGCATTTGGAATTGGTGCCATCACACATTGACCTAGTCGGTGCAGAGGTAGAAATGATCAACCTTGACAACAGGGAAGAAAAAATGAAGAATGTCATTGCAAAGGTCAGAGATCTTTATGATTTCGTCATCATTGATTGTTCTCCCTCCCTAGGTCTTATTACCATCAATGCCCTTACAGCTGCAAACTCAGTGATCATTCCAGTCCAATGTGAATATTTCGCTTTGGAAGGATTGGGTAAATTACTCAATACGATAAAAATTATACAAACAAGGTTGAATCCTGATTTAGAAATAGAAGGGATTTTGCTTACGATGTATGATGTAAGATTGAGATTGAGTAATCAGGTAGTATCTGAAGTAAGAATGCACTTCAAAACCTTGGTTTTTGAAACCATCATCCCAAGAAATGTGAGACTCAGCGAATCCCCGAGTTTCGGTCTTCCGGTCATCGCTTTTGATGCAGATGGCAAAGGAGCGGTAGCTTACCTCAACCTTGCACACGAAATTGCCATCAAAAACGGGATGAAAAAAACAACTGACGCATAAATTTTATGGCTGATAAAAAACCTACACCAAAAAAATCCGCATTGGGCAGAGGCCTGGGCGCATTACTTGAAGATTCTCCTCAAAAGGTCAAAAAACAAGAACTTGTACCCTCCCACCCCTCTGCTGGCATTTATGAAATTTCCTTAGATGAAATCCAGGTAAATCCTTTTCAGCCAAGAACTCATTTCGATAAAGAATCTCTTCAAGAATTGGCGGATTCTATACTTGTTCAAGGCATTATTCAACCTGTTACTGTAAGAAAGTTAGCAGATAAGGAATTTCAGCTTATCTCTGGTGAAAGGAGGTTTCAGGCCTCCAAAATCGCAGGACTGAATAAAATACCTGCCTATGTAAGGACTGCCAACGACCAACAAATGTTGGAAATGGCTCTTATCGAAAATATCCAGCGAGAAAACCTAAATGCGCTGGAAATTGCTCATTCTTACCAAAGACTATTGGCAGAATGCGACCTCAAACAAGAGCAGTTGGGAGAAAGAGTAGGTAAAAATAGAACGACGGTCAACAATTACCTCAGGTTATTGAAATTACCACCTGATATCCAAGCAGGATTAAGGGACAATAGAATCTCCATGGGGCATGCCCGGGCTATTATCAATGTGGAAGATATAGACCGTCAGTTGGCTATTTATAATAGAACTATAGCTGAAGAACTGAGCGTTAGAAAGGTAGAAGCTTTGGTTAAAGCTTTAAATGAAGGACCTGAAGAAAAAACTACAGATAAAATGCAGGGCATGGATCCTGTCAAAAAATATGAAATGGGGAAAATACAGCAAAGTCTATCTTCTCATTTTGGCAGTAAAGTACAGTTGAAGTCCAATGGAAAAGACAAAGGCGAAATCAAAATCCCTTTTAGATCTACAGAGGATTTGAACAGAATTCTTGAAATACTGGAGATCATTTGAGCCTTGAAAACGGCAAATCCAAAAATCAATCACTGTAAAAGAATACTGGCAATGATTCCAAAAGGAATCATTGCTATTTTCATTTTTGCGATTTGTAATAGTACAAATTTGCAAGCACAAGAGATAGATACGCTTTCATTAGATGTCAGAGAATTACCCGAGATTAATTTAAAAGGTTCAAATGTCAAAGACCCTAAAAAAGCCACCATTCTTTCAGCGATATTGCCAGGAGCTGGTCAAGTTTACAACGGAATGGCATGGAAGGTTCCTTTGATTTATGGAGGATTTGCAACCAATATTTTCTTTATAGACTTCAATAACCGGAGGTATTTGGCACTTAAAGAAGGCTTGTTTCAGTTGGACGATGGAGAACCAAATAATTTCCCTAATCTCAATAGAGATGGGCTCGTGAGACAGGTGAATTTCTGGAGAAGAAATAGAGATTTGAATTATTTTCTCTTTATTGGTATCTATGCCTTGAATATCGTAGACGCACATGTGGATGCTCACCTTTCCTCTTTTGATGTAAGTGAGGACCTCACCTTCCGATTTGAGCCCGTGTTTGAAAATCTTTGGGCGGGAACAAATATGATGGGATTATCATTGAAAATTAATTTTAAATGAACATACTACTATTAGGATATGGTAAAATGGGCAAGATTATCGGTGAAATAGCCGAAAGCAGGGGCCATCATATCGCAGGAAAAATAAATATCGAAAACAGACAAGACTTAGAAAGTCTCGATTGTAAATCTATTGATGTTGCTATTGAATTCAGCCAACCCAATGCTGCATTCGAAAACATCAGTTGGGCAATTAGGAAGGGAATTCCAGTTGTTTCGGGTACTACCGGTTGGCTGGACAAGAAACCCGACATAGAAAGGTTGACCAAGGAAAACAAGACCGCGTTCTTTTATGCTTCCAACTTCAGTGTCGGAGTCAACATTTTCTTCAAAGTAAATAAGTTTCTGGCCAGTCTTATGAAAGAACAGGGCGATTACAATGTTTCTTTAGAGGAAATCCATCACACAGAAAAAAAAGATGCTCCAAGTGGGACGGCAATTACACTGGCAGAAGGTATTATTGACAATATTCCCAAGGTACAAAACTGGAAAATGTCCGATGATGGTGCCGAAAGCGAACAGTCCTTGCCAATTACTTCCAAGAGAATTGATCCTGCTCCCGGTACACATATAGTGCGCTATCAATCTGAAATCGACGATATTGAAATTTCCCATACTGCTCATAGCAGGAAAGGCTTTGCGCTTGGTGCAGTTTTGGTATCTGAATGGATAAAAGAAAAAAAAGGTGTTTTAACAATGGATGATTTCCTATCTTTCTAAAATTTTCAACTACAATGACAGGAGAAAAAAAGAAAAAGTCAGCTACCAGAGAATGGGTAGACGCACTCATATTTGCAGTTATTGCTGCTTCCTTGATCAGGTGGCTCTTATTAGAACCATTTACCATTCCAACGGCATCTATGGAAAAATCCCTACTAGTAGGCGATTTTCTTTTTGTGAGTAAGATGCATTATGGCACAAGAATTCCCAAAACACCACTTCAACTACCCCTGACACACCAGAAAATATGGGGAACGGATGCCAATTCATATTTAGATTGGATTCAGCTTCCTTACATGAGATTACCTGGTTTTACTTCTGTAAAAAGGAATGATGTGGTGGTTTTCAACTACCCGGCGGAATTTGAGTTTCCTGTAGATCTCAAAACAAATTACATCAAAAGGGCTGTTGCCATTCCTGGAGATGTAATTGAAATCCAAGGAACACAGGTCTTTATCAATGGTGAATTGGGTGAAAACCCAGCAGAAATGCAGTTTTCCTATGATGTGATGACAAATAGAAATCTAAGCTCAGACTTCTTTGCTGACTATGGTGTAAACCCTGACAGTTATATTCCTTTTTCCAACGGAGCAGGTTACATGGTCATGGCCACAGAAGAAACGATTGAAAGACTAAAAAAATCACCTGCCATAGGTAATGTAAATATGAGATTGGACAGATCTGATCTTGGGGATCCTAGGGTATTTCCTGATGGCGCATATTTCGGATGGAACAAGGACCATATGGGACCGTTAGAAATCCCGGAAAAAGGCTGGAGCATTACTTTGGACAAAGACAATATTGCCAAATATGCCTTCACAATTGAAAAATATGAAGGTCATGACAATGTGGAAGTAAGAGACAATGAACTCTATATTGATGGTCAAAAAGTAGAAAATTATACTTTCAAGCAGAACTACTATTTTATGATGGGTGACAACAGGCACGACTCACTGGATTCAAGGTATTGGGGGTTTGTTCCGGAAGATCACATTGTTGGAAAGGCTTGGTTCTTATGGCTTTCTCTAGACAAGCATAAATCCATGTTCAATAAAATAAGATGGAACCGATTCTTTAACGGAATCCACTAAATTAAAAAGGTCAGCCAAATCAGCTGACCTTTTTTTGAGAATTTTTTCAAAATAAAACTTAAACAACTAAGAAAGGATAGTTAGTAGTTAATTTCACTTTTCACTATTTACACTATCCCCTATCCCCTACTC
>NZ_REBN01000190.1 GCF_007692705.1 Mongoliibacter sp. | reverse complement strand
TCTTTTTTCCCCTCTGGATAGTAATGATTTACATCTCTTTGTGGGAATGGGATTTCGATATCATTTGCTTCGAAAGCTTCTTTTAAGGCTTCCATATTGTCCCAATATACAGGCCACAAGTCGGCTGCATCAGTCCAACACCTTACGGTCAGGTCTAGTGAGCTATCACCGAAACTAGTGAATTTAACCACTGCTTCAGGTTCCGCATGGATCCTTTCGTCTTTTTTCAAAGTATCTAAAATCACCTTTCTTGTTTTTTTGAGGTCTGTACCGTATGCTACTCCAATAGAAAAGTCAGCCCTTCTAGTAGGTTTTTGGGATAGATTGACAATCGAATTGTTTGCCAATGCACCATTTGGAATAGTCACTACCCTATTATCAAAGTTTCGGACTTTAGTGTAAAGGATGTCTATACTCTCCACTGAACCTAGCGTTCCTTGAGCCTCAATGGTCTCGCCTACACGGAAGGGTTTGAAGACCAAAATCAAAACCCCACCTGCAAAGTTTGCCAATGACCCTTGTAGGGCAAGACCAATAGCCAAACCAGCTGCACCAAGTATTGCCACAAAGGAGGTCATTTGCATGCCAACTGTGGTAGCTACCGCAATCAGAAGGACAACCCAAAGGATTGCACTTAGAAAGCTTTTAAAAAATGTTCCCAGTGAGGGATCTATTTCATATTTTTCCAATCCTCTACCCAATTGGCGTAATAAAAACTTAATCAACCATCTACCTATCAAAAGCAGGATAATTGCTTTTAAAATGATAGGCCCTGCTTCAAACACCAGGTCAATGGCCTTTTGTTGGATTATTTGAATGGTTTCGTAATTAAATTCCATGAATTTTAAAGTTTGGTTTTAAATTTTCTAAATTAAAGGAGTACAAAGTTAACTCAGTACGCCAAAATTTTCCAACGAAATGCCCAATTCCACGAAATTTCAACATGATCAAATCCAGCTTTGCTTAGGATTTGGGTCCAATCTTCTCTTCGGAAGCTTCTTAAAACCGATATAGGACCGTCATTTTTCACCATTTCGGACTTGGAAAAAAACCTAGTCAATAGCTTGATGCTATAATAGGCTAATGGGTGCCTATGAAGGTCATTGATGACCACACCCAATTTTGACATATTCTTAAAAGAAGATAAAAGGTGAATAAGTTCCTCGTCTGTAAAATGATGTGTGAATAATGTACAGGTAATGATATCTACTGGTTGGGAAATGAAATTTTCGGAAAAAACATTTGCCTGTTCAAATTTGACATTTTTATATTCTTCTAGCTGTTTTTTAGCTAATCTGATAATATTTGGGTTGGCATCTATACCGATAAAGCTGCAGGGGAGCTCTTTTTTGTATGCCCAATCTGCCATGACTTTTAACATGTCGCCACCACCACACCCTACGTCGGCTATGGTGTAATCTTCTTGCGGAAAAATTTTCCGGAATCGTTGAATCGCCGAGGTGGTGACATGATTACCCCCAAGGAGTTTGTTGATGGTTCGGAGCTCCTTGAGGGTTTGGGTGAGCTCTTCACCACCTACCTTGAGGTCATCCATAATTTCTTTTTGGGTGCTCCTTTGGGTGAATTTTCCCATTATTTTTCTAATAATAGTGTTTCTAAAGTTAAGCCAGGTCCAAAGCCTAGGGCAAGAAGACTACCGTCCATCAATTCATCTTCCAACCAATGCTTGAGTACAAATAGAATTGTTGCGGAAGACATATTACCAAACTGGTCCAGCACCTTGTGAGAATGAAGGTTTTGGGAAGTAGTTATTTTAAAGGCAGATTCTACCTTTTGAAGGATTTGTTTTCCTCCTGGGTGCACTGCAAAATTTTTTATTTCAGACAAGTTATAAAGCTTTTCCAAATCATCATGGATTGATTCCAATCCTTTTTGCAACAATTCAGGTACGTATTTGCTAAGTTTCATTTCAAAGCCAAAGTCACCAATGGTCCATGCCATATCTTGTTCTCCTTCTTTGAAAACCCTAGAATCATAACTTTTTATTTTCAGCCCTTTACTGTTATTTGTCACCAAGGCTGCTGCTGCTCCATCACCAAAAATGGCGTTCGCCAAGAGGTTGTCTTCATTGTATTCTTTCTGAAAATGAAGGGTGCATAGTTCAACAGAAACAATCAATACCTTTGCATCAGGAGAGGAGTCACAAATCCTATCTGCTAATTTGAGTGCATTGAAAGAAGCATAACAACCCATGAAGTGGATACTATACCTCTCAACATTAGCGGGGAAACCCATTTTATCTATGACCTCTAATTCTAATCCGGGTGCAAACATACCAGTACAAGAAACCAATATCATATGGGTGATTTCGTTGGGGTAGGTCAAGCCATCCTGTAAGCATTGCGTAATAGCAGATTTGGCCAAAGGGAAAGCTTGTGTTCTGAACTCCTCCATTCTCTGCTTGGTACTCGGGAAAGGGTCTAGGTCCTTATTTTTCGGGAAAAAATTAAAATCCTTCGGGTCAGAGTGATTGAAATCGTCTAGGACACTGTGTCGGCTTGATATTCCAGAGTGCTTATATATAAAGTTAAGCTTGCGGGAATCAATACTATCCAATCCGTGGGCAATCTTCATAAACTCGCTGATTTTTAGCTGCGGGATAGCCTTTCCTGGGCTAGCAGTACCAATACTCACAATATGGTTGTTCATCAAATTAAGTTAAACTATTTTTTTCTAAATTGGATATTGAATTGTAAACATCTACAATCTCTAAAAGTTAACAACTAAATTTAAATATGTTTAAGATATCCAACTGGAAACACCTAAGAATTCCATTTTCTTTCTATTTAATGCCTGTTTATTTTTTTGCCTTGGCATTGACCCCCAATCATAATCCGGAGCGGATACTTTTGGTCTTTGTTGCCCTGCATCTTTTTTTGTATCCCTCCAGCAATGGATATAACAGTTATTTTGACAAAGACGAAAAAAGCATCGGAGGACTTCGTAATCCTCCCAAAGTAAGCGAAGGTTTGTATTACTTATCGGTGATTTTTCTTGGAATTGCTTTAGGGCTTGGACTTCAGATAAATTTGGAGTTTGCCTCTATGTTGTTTGTATATGGT
>NZ_REBN01000202.1 GCF_007692705.1 Mongoliibacter sp. | reverse complement strand
CGGGAAAGCGAAATCTCTATGCTCAGCTAAGTATTGGTGTCCAATGCTCCAAAATTCACATTCAGGTTTGTATAACCAATTGTATATTCCTGCCAGAATATCATAAAAATTTAGGATGATGTCAGGTTTATGGGTTTTTACAAGTCCATCAATTTCTTTCAGACTTTTTTGAAAAATACGCCATTTCCCAAGGTTCTGAGTGATTGTAGGGAGGAGTCTTACTGCCTTGTGGTTTTTATCTGTGACAAAATTTGGACTTTCGAATGTATGGATGGGAACATGTAGTTTTTTCTGAACGAAATCAGGGATTTGCCTTCTATTGCTTTTACCTATGCAAACTGAACAAAGTTCATGGCCTGCTTTCTTCAGAATTTGAGAAAGGGCAATGGCTTGGGTCATATGCCCTCTTCCTTCACCTTGTATGATAAAGAGAAATTTCATAGGTTAAATGAAGTCTGATAAACCTGAAGAGGGATTGTGATTTGAAAATGCTACTATTTTCATTTCCGGTTCAATGGTTTTAGGCATTTTCACTACATCAGAAGATTTCTGGAAGTCAATCTCAGAGTAATATATCAGCTGCCAATTGCCTTCATGGTCTTCTGCCAGGGCACTCATGGATTCTACCCAATCACCTGAATTCATGTACTGAATGCCATCAATATTGCGGTTTTCTGCCTTGTGAATATGTCCACAAATAATACCATCACAGTTTTTTGCCTTAGCCATTTTTGCAAGCTCCTCCTCATATTGGTCCACATAAGAAACAGCCGATTTCACTTTTCCTTTCACATACTGACTAAGAGAATAATAGGGAAGACCTCTCTTTCTTCTATGATAGTTTACTTGCCTGTTGAGCCACAACAGAAAGGTGTACCCCACATCTCCGAGATAGGCAATCCATCGGAGATTGGTAGTAATACTGTCAAAAATGTCTCCATGGGTGATGAAATATTTTTTGCCATTGCTTTCATAAATCATATCCGCCTGAATGCTCAGGTTACCAACCTGAAGAGGGAGAATCTGGTCTAAAAAATCATCATGATTACCCCTCAGATAAAAAACTTTGGTGTTGTCACGATCAATCATTTTCAATATCCTGTTGAAAAACCTCGTGTGCTTCCTTTTCCACGAACCTGATTTTTTCAATTGCCACCCGTCTATGATGTCTCCATTTAAGATGAGATTGTCGCAAGAATACTGTTTGAGAAAGCGGGCTATTTCCTTTGCTTTGGAACCTTTTGTGCCAAGATGTATATCAGAGACGACGAGTGTTTTGAAGTTAGTTTTCAAGTCTTTGAGTTTTGATTGCAAAGTATAGCGCTCATTTGACTTGGTGATGAAGGAGCTATTATCAAATAAAGAATATTTGTAAAAATTAGTTGATTAGTGTAAAGAAATAGTTAACTGCAGGTTAATATCCTTCATCAATGATAAATTTACAATGATTCTTTGCTTTTTGATTGAATTTGTCAACCTTTAGTGGTCGCAATCAGTTTGCATTGCGTATATAATTATATGATGAGAAAATTAAGCCTCCTTACACTTCTTTTTGCCCTTTGCTTTACGTCCTGCAATCAGGATGATAAAGAGCCTGAGTTTAATGTACTGGGATATTGGACGCTTATTGATATGAAGAGTTACTGGGCAGTAGATGAGGTGCCGATGGACATAGATTTTGAGGAAAAGTATATTTTTAATGATGACGGTACTTTTATAAAATTTTCGAATAAAATTAAGGGAATGGGAGAACTGTTACAGGTGCCCATGCAGGCATTGGGAAAATACCAAAAATTAGATGAGGCGCACACCAATCCTGATGTGGTTCATACTTTTGAACTTATTTTTGAAACCAACCCTCAAATGGCCGCTAATTGTGGTGAAGGAAATATGGAGGTAGTCACCATTACCCGTGATAACAAATTGATTAATATGACTTGGGCAGCCTGTGATGGTCCTGGGTATATTTATAGCAAAAGAGGTAGACTTTTTTAAATCCTCAATACCAAATCAAGCATTAAAGATCAATTTGAAGGTGCTTCCCTGCCCAATTTTAGATCTTACCTGAATATTTCCTTTGTGCCTTCTCATAATTTGTTTGGATAAGCTTAGGCCAATGCCGGATCCTCTTTTCTTAGTGGTAAAGAAAGGAATAAAGATTTTTGAAAGTGCTTCTTCTTCAATACCTTTTCCCGAATCATGGACCTCAATGATGATTTTTCCTGACTCATCGATAAAGGCATCAAGAGATACTACTTTAGTCACAGTATCTTCCACGGCATGAATGGCATTCTGCATGAGGTTGATCAGTACTTGTTCAATCAGGTTTTGGTCACCAAAAAGTATCAGGTCGTCCGGTTCGATGCTGCATTTAAGTATTATCTGATTTTTTTCAAATTGATGCTGAAGTAGGGTCTCCATTTGACCGAATAGGGCCTTCAGCCGTATGGTTTGGAACTTAGGCGTAGGAATATGGGCAAGACTTCTGAAATCGCTCACAAAATTGATAAGGCCTTCACTTCTTTTTTCAATGGTACTTAGGGCCATCAGGTAGTCCTCAAGTTCTGAAGGGGGTACAGGTATATCGTTATCGATTTTGGATTCCATATCGCCTTTGACAGTAGCTGCTAAAGAAGATATCGGAGCGATACTGTTCATGATTTCGTGTGTCAGCACTCTTACAAGGTTCTGCCAGGCTTCCATTTCTTTTTCTTCCAACTCACTTTGAATGTTCTGTAGAGAAACCAACTTGAATTTACTGTCCCGCATGACCAATTCAATTACGTAGACGGAAAGTTGCATGATGCCATCAGGGTGTGCGATTTTGATGAGTTCACTGCCACCTGTCCTGAGTGAGTGAATGGCATGGTGCAATTCTTTATTGATATGCTGGATTTCTGAAATGAGGCTTAGCTGGTTGATATTCAACATACGCTTGGCAGATGTATTGACGATCTGAATTTTGCCATCTTCATCAAAGGTGATCAAACCAATGCTTAAGTGCTGAAAAACTGACCTGAAATATTGGTAGTTTGCCTCTTTTTCAGCCTGATCCTCCTGGAGCTTGGCCAGTATAGCATTGAATTCTATATGTAGGTCGTCGGTTTCTGTGCCATCAAACTTCACAGGATAGACATTCGTGTAGTTGTCCTGCTTGATGTTGTCCAAAAATTGCCTTACTTTTTTGAAAGAGCTTTCTGCATAGCTTAGGAAAAAAATAATCTGGGCCATGATGAGAATAATGAAAAGAGATATAGCAAATACCCCCGCACTATTCAGGATAAAGTAAGAAAGTAAAAATAAAGAGATAGTGAGGAGGGCAATCCTCCCCAATAATCCAATTTTATAATCCATATTTTTCCAGTCTTCTGTATAAAGAAGCTCTTGTTAGACCGAGCTCTTTCGCTGCTTTGGAGATATTCCCACCGTTTTTGTCTATAGCCCTCTGAATGGTGGTTTTCTCCACTTCATCTAAATTGTAAGACGCCGGCGCACTGATTTTGTCATTAGTAGGCTTTGCTGACAAAAAGAAGAAATCTCTGGAATCCAGTTCAGTTCCTTCAGCCATAATAATAGCCCTTTCGATGGCATGTTGCAATTCCCTTATGTTTCCCGGCCAATTATAACGCTGCAGTAATTGCATACCGGAAGCTGTAAATCCGGAAAAATCTTTCCTGTATTTTTGGCTGTAGGTTTTAAGAAAATGCTCTGCAAGCGCTGGAATATCATCGTGCCTTTCTCTCAAAGGAGGCAGGAAGATTTCAACGGTGTTGATCCGGTAAAGTAAATCTTGTCTGAAAGTATTTTCCATTACCATTTCATGTATATGCATGTTGGTTGCGCAGATTAGCCTGATGTCTACAGGAATTGCTTTATTGGTTCCGATTCGGGTGACTTCCCTTTTTTGCAAAACTGTAAGTAGCTTTGACTGTAATGGCATGCTCAAGTTACCAATTTCATCCAGAAATAAACTACCGTTGTCAGCAATTTCAAACCTTCCGGCACGGTCGTCTTTGGCATCTGTGAATGCCCCTCTTTTGTGCCCGAATAACTCGCTTTCAAATAAGGTCTCAGTTATAGCTCCCATATCCACTCCTACAAAAATTTCATCCTTGCGGTGGGACCTGTCATGTATAGCCCTTGCGATGAGTTCCTTTCCTGTTCCATTTTCTCCCAAAATCAATACATTGGCATCTGTCTGTGCAACCTTGTCTATAATGGAGAAAATATTTTTCATCGAAGCACTGTTCCCGATGATTTCTGTGTAAGGCTTCTTGGCATCGGACTGAAGTTGTTTTTGTTTTTTATTGAGCTTCTCTACTTCATTATAGCTGTCTTTTAGTCTGCTTGCTGCTGTCAGGGTTGCGAGGAGTTTTTCATTTTGCCATGGTTTCAAGATAAAATCAGTGGCTCCCTCTTTCAGTGCCTGAACTGCCATTTCAACATCCCCAAAAGCAGTAATCAATATAACCACAGCTTTAGGATCAATTTCTTTGATTTGTTTCAGCCAGTGAAAGCCTTCCTTACCGGAAGTGGTATCCTCCGTGAAATTCATATCCAATAGAATGACATCATAGGAGTTGTTATTGATTAAAAAAGGAATTCTTCTGGGATCTTTTTCAATAGAAACCTCTTTTGCATGCTTTTTTAAAAGCATCTTGGCTGCAAATAACAGGTCTTCATTGTCGTCGATAATGAGTATTTTTCCGAGTTGTTGATTTTCCATGATTCATCGTTTTGCGATACAGTTGACAAAATGGTGCCATTATCAAAATAGCCTCATAGACTGTGTTTTGTCAGCAATTTACGAAAAATTATGTCCGTTATTGAACATGTTTCTTTCGATTTCGGACAGTAGCTTTTTCGAAATCGGACAGATTTTTATGGGCATAATAAAATTGTTACCTTTGTCCTTTAACAAAAAATAAATAATAATATGTCAGTAGCAAGTAAAGGCGACGCAGTAAAAGTTCACTACACAGGTAAACTTAACGATGGCACTGTATTCGACTCATCCGCAAATAGAGAACCTCTACAATTCACCCTTGGTGATGGCAATATGATTAAAGGTTTTGATGCAGCAGTTCAAGGCATGGAAATAGGACAAGAAAAAAGTGTTACTATTCCTAGTAATGAAGCCTATGGTGAGAAAAGAGATGACATGATGTTGGATATTCCCTTGACACAAGTACCTCCACACATCAAGCCGGAAATCGGTATGGAACTGTCTCTTCAGAATCAACAAGGTCAGCCAGTTCCGGTAAGGGTAGTAGGTGTAGAAGAAGAAAAAATCATTCTCGATGCCAACCATCCTTTGGCTGGTCAGGATTTGATATTTGATATTACTTTGGTAGAAATTGCCTAAAAGTAGAATTAACCAATAAATATAAAGAACCCCAAGGAAGTAATTTCTTGGGGTTTTTACTTGTCCTTAAGCGGGGTTTGGTTTTTTGGGAAAACCCATATTTTATCCTGACTGTAAAGTATCACTGAATTACCATCAACGATAACATTTTTAGCCTGAATGTTTTCAGGTATGCTAAAGGCTGTTTTATTCTTGTTTTTCAGGTTCAAAAACACCAAATCATCACCCTCAAGATAGCTGAGTTCATCTTTCCAAAAGCTGATTTTTTGATTGAGATTTATTGGCAATTGCTGGAGAAAGTTACCTTGATTGTCCAAGACATATACACCCTCCTCTTCAATATTGAGAAAGACCATGTTTTGATACTCCCTAATGTCTACTATATCTAAAGAAGACTGTGCAAGGACTAGGTTTAATGGTTGGTTTTGTGTGATACGACCCTGCCTGTAATCAAACTGTTTGAGCGATAAGTCAGCCTCATCAAATACCCAAATGATATTGTTATTTCCCAAAGTAGCTACTTTGGCAAGTGTGATCAACTGTAGCGGGATTCTATTTTCAGCTACTGGATTAATGAACCTATCCAGAATCCTATATTCTTGTAGGTCTGCCGAAAATGTAAAAATATTGACAGTCCAGGCCGCTTCCAACTGAGTGAGTGCACCTTGACGATGTGGGGAGAAATTATTAATCCTTGTACCTATTTTATCATATTGATAAAGGTTTCCCTCCAAGTCGGAGATGAAGATAAAACCCTGATTGTCTAAGGAGAGTAAACCAAGCCGAGAAAAATTAATTTCTACGGGAATTCCCCAATCGTTGTCCTGAGAGTAGCCTTGGAGGGTTATCAGGAAGGAAAATAAGAATATGAGATTTTTCATTCTTTAAAAGTCTTGATGTCAAACTTTGTGCCGTCAAATACCCCATAAGTAAATTGACTCACCCATTCACCTAAGTTGAGGTACCTGGAATTATTGCCCACAGGTAAGTCTAAAGGAATATGCCTATGACCGAAGACGTAATAATCGAAATGTTGGGTTTTTTCAATCTGCTTGCAGTATTGCCAAAGCCATTCTTCTTCTCCCTTGAAGTCGTTCTCTCCCTTATGTATTTTTGATATACGGCTATTAGAGGACCATTTTTGGGCCAATGTAATACCTATATCGGGATGTAGCCATTTGAAAAGCCAATTAGCCAAATTATTGGTGAATATCTGCTTCAAGACTTTATATTCCTTGTCCCCTGGGCCTAATCCATCGCCATGCCCTATGAGAAGTTGTTTCCCTTCTATAACCAATTGAATGGGATTGTGATGAACCGGAACATTCAATTCTTTTTCAAAGTAGTCCTTCATCCATAAGTCATGGTTTCCTGTGAAAAATACAACGGGGATATCTTTATCCCTCAGTTCCGCGATTTTACCTAAAAAGCGGACGAATCCTTTCGGGACAGCTTTTTTGTATTCAAACCAAAAATCAAAAATATCTCCCACCAGAAATATCGCTGCAGCATCTTCCTGAATGCTATTCAGCCAATGGATGATCTTTTTCTCTCTTAACTTACTTGATTTTTCATCTGGAGCTCCGAGATGGAAGTCAGAAGCAAAAAATACTTTTTTTCCGTGCAGTTGAATATTCATGTTTGCAAAATAAACTTTTCGTGAGATATAAATCTCAGATAGGGCACTAAAAAAAAGCTTCCTGTAATCAGGAAGCTTTTAAAGCGTTGGTTTTTATCGGACTTAACCTTTGTCTTCTTCTACTTTTTCTTCTTCTGAAGGATCGCTATCTTTTTTTGGCACATCTTCTTCTTTGGAATTAGTTTCAGGTTTAACCTCCGTTTTGGAATTGTCTTCAGGTTTAACCTCAATTGGCTTTACTTCCTTAAGTTCTTTTTTTGTATATGCCTCGTAAGTAGTTTCTTTTCCAAATGGACGTTTACCGATCAATTTTTCTAGATCACTTTGGAATAGGATTTCTTTTTCCAATAGTTCTTTTGCTAGTATTTCCAGTTCATTCTTCTTATCTATCAGCAGAGCTTTTGTCTTTTCATAAGCAAACAAAATCAGTTTTCTAACCTCCTCATCAATTGTTTCTGCGGTTTTTTCGGAGTAAGGCTTTGATGTTCTATATTCATTGCTCTTGCTGTCATAAAAAGATACATTTCCTATCTTTTCATTCATACCATAGATGGAGACTATTGAATAAGCCATCTTAGTAATTCTTTCCAAATCACTCAATGCACCTGTGGAAATTTTACCAAAGATGATTTCTTCTGCGGCCCTGCCACCCAATGTCATGCACATCTCATCTATCAGTTGTTCAGTTTGATATAAGAACTGCTCTTTGGGCAGGTACTGCGCATAGCCGAGTGCGGCCACCCCTCTAGGAACTATACTCACTTTGACCAATGGATCTGCATGTTCCAAGAACCAACCGGCAACGGCATGTCCTGCTTCGTGATATGCAACAATCTTTTTCTCATCAGGAGAAATAATTTTATTCTTTTTCTCCAATCCACCGATGACCCTGTCTATTGCATCTTGGAAATCCTGCATGTCTACCGCTGTCTTGTTCCTTCTTGCAGCAATAAGTGCTGCTTCGTTACACACATTGGCTATTTCTGCCCCTGCAAATCCAGGAGTCTGGGCTGATAATTTTTTAGGATCAACATCCTCAGAATATTTGATCGGCTCAAGGTGTACTTTGAAAATTGCCTCTCTACCCACAATGTCAGGTTTGTCAATGCTGATTTGTCTGTCAAATCTTCCTGGTCTCAAAAGAGCGGAGTCCAATACATCCGGTCTGTTGGTAGCTGCGAGTACAATTACTCCAGTATCAGTACCAAATCCATCCATCTCGACAAGAAGAGAGTTCAAAGTGTTTTCTCTTTCGTCATTGGAACCTGGCATTTGTCCTTTACCTCTTGAACGTCCAATGGCGTCAATCTCATCTATAAAAATGATACATGGTGCTTTTTCTTTGGCTTGTTTGAAAAGATCCCTTACTCTGGCAGCTCCTACACCCACAAACATCTCCACGAAATCAGAGCCTGAAAGGGTGAAAAATGGAACACCAGCTTCTCCTGCTACTGCTTTTGCCAACAATGTTTTACCGGTTCCCGGAGGTCCTACCAATAGAGCACCTTTAGGGATTTTACCCCCCAACTTGGTGAATTTTGATGGGTTCTTCAAAAATTCCACAATTTCTTGGATTTCTTCCTTTGCCTCATCAAGCCCAGCTACATTATCAAAAGTAATCTTCACTTTATTTTCTGCGTCGAAGAGTTGAGCTTTTGATTTACCCACATTAAAGATCTGGCCTCCAGGTCCAGAAGGACCAGCCATCCTTCTCATCATAAACCAAAAGAGTACAAATAATAAAATCAAGAAACCGAAACTTGAGAACCAATTGGTCCAAGATTCTTGTGTCTTAGATTCGTAGCTGATCCGCTGATCTTCCGGCATTCGGGATTCCAAATCATTGTAGTATTCAATGAATTTGTCTACAGAAGCTATTTTCAATTGATAATGAGGTCCCGTAGGAGTGAAAAAAGGACTGTTGGATTCAAGCTCTTCTTTATATTTCCTGTTTTCAAGTGCTTCAGATCTTAATGTAACTTCTACAATATTCTGATTGTAAATCACCATGACCTTAGAGACATCGTTGGACAAATAGATGTCTTCAAATTTTTTCAAGGTGATGTCCATCACAGCATTCCTTTGGTTGAACCAAGTTATGCCTACCAAGACTACCACAGCTGCGATAATCAACCAGAGTTGAAAATTCGGTTTCTGAGGTGTCTTAGGGATGAATTTTTTGTTTTTCTTATTATCGCTCATCTGTTATTATTTCTATGCTGCAAACTTGTTGTAAAACGCTCAAACTGTCTTAAAGTTCAAACATGTGTCAATCAATCTTTGTGACTTTGGCATCACCCCAGAGTTCCTCAATGCCATAAAATGATCTTTTGTCTTTCAGGAAAATGTGAACCACGACGTTTACATAATCCATAAGAATCCACTGAAGGTTATTTTTCCCTTCACTTCTCCAAGGTCTTTCTTTATTTGATTTGAACACTTGTTCTTCTACAGAATCGGAAATGGCCTCAATTTGTGTGTCGGAATTCCCGGAGCAAACCACAAAAAAGTCTGTGAATGAATTACTTACGTCTCTTAAGTCCATCAAAACAATCTCGGAAGCTTTTTTATCTTCCATGCCTTTTACAATTATTTTACTCAGCTCTTCTGCTGTCATGCTCTATTTCTCCTGTTTTTTTTGAAATTTACCTTTCACAAAATGCCCGGTAATATCTTTAATGCCTTACAAATTAACTAATCAAAATGTATAAAATCCTTGCCAATACTGTTTTTCTCGGAAAAGATATCCATTTCATGACAGAGTGTCACTCTACCAACGATATTGCAATGGAAAAGATCAAGCGGAAGGAAGTGTCAGAAGGAAGCATCATTATCACTGAATCTCAGATCAAAGGGAAGGGGCAGAGAGGGAGTCAATGGTGGTCAGAACCAGGCAAAAACCTTACTTTTTCAATTATTCTGAGGCCTGTATTTTTACGACCTCACCAGCAATTTGACCTAAGCAAAATAGTTTGCCTTGCCTTACACGAGGAGTTGTCAGTATATGACAGGCAAATCAAGATCAAATGGCCAAACGACCTATTCCATGAAAAGCAGGGTAAAGTCTGCGGTGTGTTGATTGAAAACATCATAAACCAAAAGTGTGTTGAACATTCTGTAGTTGGAATTGGTCTTAATGTTAATCAGATCGAATTTCCATTTCCTGGTTCCAGTTCATTGCAAAATATATCGGGGCAGCAAATAGACCTGAACGACCTCTTCTCAAAACTGATTTCGAAAATAGAAAGATGGTACTTACAGCTGAAAAAAGGAGATCAAAGAGCCATAAACGAGCAATACCTTTCTCACCTTCTGGGCTATAGAGAATGGGCTAAGTATGACGATGGGGAAGTATTCCAAGGATTTATTCAAGGTATGAATGAAGAAGGTAAAATCATTATTGAAAAAAGGGGAGGAGAACATGTTACCTATGGACTAAAAGAGGTCAAATTCCTGTTATAGCCAAATTTTATTTTGAAGTTAAAAAGGCTATTTTTGTAAATCTAAATTGAAAATCAATTCATTAATCAATAATTATATGTCTGAAATTAAATCTGACAAGTTCATCAAATATAAGGTGAAAGATATTTCTCTGGCCGACTGGGGAAGAAAAGAAATTACGCTGGCTGAATCAGAAATGCCTGGTTTGATGGCGCTAAGAGAAGAGTTTGGTGAGGCACAGCCTTTGAAAGGTGCAAGAATTGCTGGATGTCTCCACATGACTATTCAAACTGCAGTATTGATCGAAACTTTGGTTGCCTTAGGTGCTGAAGTGACTTGGTCTTCCTGCAATATTTTCTCAACGCAAGATCATGCTGCTGCTGCAATTGCTGCTGCAGGAATTTCAGTTTATGCTTGGAAGGGTCTGACTGAAGAAGAATTTGATTGGTGTATTGAGCAAACACTTTTCTTTGGTGAGGAAAGACAGCCACTGAACATGATTTTGGACGATGGAGGTGACTTGACCAATATGGTTCTGGATAATTATCCTGAATTGGTCGATGGAATCAAAGGCCTTTCTGAAGAAACCACCACTGGTGTTCATAGGCTTTATGAAAGAATGAAGAAAGGCACACTTCCAATGCCGGCTATCAATGTGAATGATTCCGTGACCAAGTCGAAATTTGACAACAAATATGGTTGCAAGGAATCCTTGGTAGATGCAATCAGAAGAGCAACAGATGTGATGATGGCAGGAAAAGTAGCTGTCGTAGCAGGATATGGTGATGTAGGAAAAGGTTCTGCTGCTTCCTTAAGAGGTGCTGGAGCAAGAGTGATCGTAACTGAAATCGATCCAATTTGTGCACTTCAAGCTGCCATGGATGGTTTTGCTGTGAAGAAAATGGTTGATGCAGTAAAAGAAGCCGATATCGTTGTGACTGCTACAGGTAATAAGGATATCATTTCTGAGCGTCATTTTAAGGCCATGAGGGACAAAACAATTGTATGTAACATTGGTCATTTTGATAATGAAATCGATATGGCTTGGTTGAATAAAAATTATGGCCATACCAAGAATGTAATCAAACCACAAGTTGACTTGTACAATATTGAAGGTAATGATATCATTCTATTGGCTGAAGGCAGACTTGTTAATCTAGGTTGTGCAACTGGTCACCCTTCTTTTGTCATGTCCAATTCCTTTACGAATCAGACCTTGGCTCAACTAGAACTTTGGAACAACACTGATCAGTATGAAGCTGGTGTTTATGTGCTCCCAAAACATCTTGATGAGAAGGTAGCTGCACTTCACCTTTCTAAATTGGGTGTAGAACTCGAAGAGCTGTCGCAAGAACAAGCTGAGTATATAGGAGTGACCGTAGAAGGTCCTTACAAACCAGAATACTACAGGTATTAATATACCTAAAAATATTAATAAAGCCTTCAGATTCAACCTGAAGGCTTTTTTTATTGTCTGTACGTGATGGTTCTACCATCATGTAAGGTTAAATTAAGTATACTTAGACATTCGATTTCGCGTTCAAAAATTGCTTGATGTGTCGTAGCCTGATTGGTGTGTCTAACAACCTGCCAAGTTTCACTGCCTTGCCAGGGTATAAAAAATCCTCCTTCCAAACAAGTAATGCTATACCTTTTCGGCTGAGTCCTTGTCATATTGATTGGTCTCCCTGTGATATTTCTGCCTTGAAGACTTCCTGAAGAAATAATTTCTGTAACTACCGAGCTTTGCATGGTTAAACGATGTTCGAATTCACCATTGATTCTGCTGGAGGAATTATTTTTATCAATTACCATGAGATCCTCAAAGGTTTCTATTCTGGTATTACTGTTTAGACTATTACTTACTCTTGGCTGTCTAAATTCCCTTTTACCCTGAATCGTCTTTTCCCTTACTGTATAATTCTCATATTCCATGACTACTGCATTGAATGTGCCTTGATTGATGAATTGGAGATGGATCTTCCCAGCTCTGCTCAGGTTGATTTCATTTATACATTGCCTATTGCCTAAAAACTCTAAGGTGACTTTTTTTTGATCTTTGTCGACCAGAATATCAGGGCATCCGAGAATAGCTGTTGTGTCAGCATTGGAATACCTCTCAAAAGTCCTAAATGCAAATGCCAGAGACTCATCCAAAGCTAAAGTAATATTGAATATTTCATTCCCCTCCACTTGCAAGTCTGTGGTGATGTTTTTTTCAATATCACCATGGCAAGAAGCCAAAAGAATGGAAAGGATAATAAGTAATCTTGATAGATGCATGGTTTGGATTTCTTGAAGCAAAGCTAATTCCTTTCGCTAACATTTAAAATGATGCCAAAACTACCTAACAGCACTTTTTTTTACTTGGCGGAATACCTATATTCAACGGTCATTTAACCCAAATTAATATGTCTTATACAGAAGGAATGCTCAGAGATGGAGCTTTAAAAGGAAAAACAATTTTGGTCACAGGAGGCGGTACTGGTTTGGGTAGGTCTATGGGGACTTATTTTTTGAAATTGGGTGCTAACTTGATTATTACCAGTCGTAAAATCGAGGTGTTGGAAAAAACAGCAAAGGAAATGGAAAAAGAAACAGGAGGCCAAGTACTTGCGGTCTCTTGCGATGTACGTGACGCTGAACAAGTTGAGCATGTTTACAATAAAGGACTTGAAAAGTTTGGTAAAATTGATGTAGTGCTCAATAATGCAGCTGGAAATTTTATTTCTCCTACAGAGCGCCTGTCCACCAATGCTTTCAATACGGTAGTGGATATTGTTTTAAAGGGAAGTGCAAATGTCACCATGGTGATAGGCAAGAAATGGATAGATGCAGGTCAAGCAGGTACTTTTCTCAATATAGTGACTACCTATGCATGGACAGGTTCAGGCTATGTGGTTCCGAGCGCCGCAGCTAAAGCAGGAGTTTTGGCCATGACGCGCTCACTAGCAGTAGAATGGGCCAAATACAAAATCAGGTCCAATGCCATTGCACCAGGGCCATTCCCTACAGAAGGAGCTTGGAGTAGGTTATTGCCAGGAGACTTGGTCAAGAAATTTGACCCCGCCAAAAAGGTACCAGTAGGTAGGGTAGGAGAGCATCAGGAGTTGGCGAATATTGCAGCTTATCTGGTTTCTGATTTTTCGGCCTACGTTAATGGGGAAGTAATCACTATCGATGGAGGAGAATGGCTAAAAGGTGCAGGAGAATTCAATAACCTTGATATGATTCCTCAGGAAATGTGGGATATGATGGAGGCATCAAGAGGAAAAAAGCAATGAGCCCCAAAGTAGTTTGGGGCTATTTGAAAGCTAAGTGGAAAATCAGGAATGCATAATTCCTGATTTTTTTTATAATTCAAACTAACTTTTATATATCTCGTTTTTTTGACTAAGTTTATCAGTGTAAATTATTTGCTTATGCAGAGGGTCATTTTTGTTCGCTTCCTTTTATATTCAAGTGTCTTTTTAATTTTTTTTACCCAATCTTGTAGGGTTTATGAAGACAATGCCTTTTTCACCTTTACGGGTCAGATTGTGAATCAGGAAGATGAAGCTGTCAGCGATTTTATCATTGGATTTGGAGAGCTGAGTGAGGTGTCAGGTTTGGTTTTTGGCGAAAACGGACTCCCGGAGAGAAGATTTGTCAGGGTGATTTATAGGGTGAGAACTGAGTCTGATGGAAGTTTTAGGATTGTAATTCCACAGAAAAATATGGCGAGGTATTATTTGGTATCTTATGGAGGAGCTAGATTTCAGATTTCTAATTTTAGTGGGGATTTTGAATCGGATGTCAGTGAAGCCAATTATTTTTTGTCAGAGACAGATAGAGTGAGTACTGATTTGGGGCGGATCAAAATGATAATTCCATGAAAAAAATGATCCTGCTCCTAACACTTTTCTGCCTAGGGTTAACTAGCCTGGCTCAAGAAGGACTTATCCGGAAAGGTATTGATTACAGCATCAAGCCCGAGTTTGGTTTGGATGTGGGAGTACCTTATTTCTACGGAGATAATTTGCTTTCAAATGAATATTTACTAAATCCAACAATTCGGCTTAATTTTCAAGCTGGTATTACCGATAGGTTTGGGTTTGGTTTGTTTATTTCTCGAAATGGAGGTCAAGTTGGGGAAACAGAGATTTTGG
>NZ_REBN01000183.1 GCF_007692705.1 Mongoliibacter sp. | reverse complement strand
AAATTATAGTAATAAATCCTCAATCAATATCCCTTTCCCATCCCTGTTTTTGGCGGTAAGCCTAATTCACTCTTGACCATCCCTCGGCCAAAAACAAAAATCAACTTTAATTTCTAAACCCAGGGTTAAAGAGACTGTGTTAAAACTATGAATTAATATTTTTATTTAATTTAAAAAAGTTATTTTTAGTATATAAACAAATTTGATTTATGCATTACAAAGATCATCAAGACAGACACCAGTTAATGATGCTTTCCTATGATTCGATGATATCCCAAGACAACCCGGTCAGGTTGCTTGATGTTATGTGCCGCAATTTTATTGAATCCAATCCTGATCTTTTTTCGAAAAAGGGCAAAAAGGAGAAAGGACGTAAGGCCTATCCTCCTGTTTCACTACTCAGTCTATTGGTTTACGGATATTTCAACGGCATTTCCACGAGCAGAAAACTTGAGAAGGAATCCCATAGGAATATCGAAGTAATCTGGCTTATGGAAGGGCTTCAGCCTGATCATTGGACAATCAGCGACTTCAGAAAAGAGAACGGAGAGGGCATAAAAAGCTTTCTTAAGACTTTCAGGAGGTTTTTAAAGGACCGATCATATGTCAGCGGGGAAAGAATAGTCTTCGATGGTTCCAAAGTAAAAGCATATGCCTCCAAAGAAATGCTCACCAAAAGCGGTATTCTTAAAAAAGTGGAAAATATTGAAAAGACCCTTTCAGAGTATCTGAAGACTATGGGACAGATGGATGCATTGGAGGATAAGGATGAAAAGCTTAACAAGGAGATAGAGGAGCTCCGGTTGAACATAGACAGGAAGGAAGCAGAAAAAAAAAGACTGATCGGGATCGGTGAAAAACTGGATCAGGAAGGTCTGAAACGGATTGCCGCCAATGATCCTGAAGCTGTATTACTGAAAGGCAGGAACGGAAAATTTGCCGGCTATAATTTTCAGATAGGGGTCGAAGCACAAAATCATTTCATTATGACAGACTATCTGACAACTGAAGTGAATGACAGGAAACAGCTTGGGGAATGTGTGAAGGAGACAGTCTTCCAGACAGGCATAAAGCCAAAGGAAGCAGTTGCGGACCGCGGTTATGGGAATTTCAGGGATATTTTATTTTTACAGGATCAGGGAGTTGAGTGTTTTGTGCCTATCCAAAAAACAGAGAATGACAGAAAAGAAGAGGAAGGACTGATTTTTACCTATGATGAATCCGCTGACAGGTACACATGTCCACAGGGGAAATTCCTGACTCTGATGGCCAGAAATATAAATGCGAAAGGTTCTGTATATAATAAATATAGATGTAGGGATTGTGAGGGATGTCCGATAAGAAGTCAATGCACTACATCAAAATATGGAAGGGCCATAAAAAGGAACATCGAGCAGAAAAAGATTGATGTCTACAAGGAAAAACTGAAAATGGAACGGGCAGTAGAGGCTATGAAAGAAAGGAAAAATACAGTTGAGCATCCTTTTGGAACAATAAAGGCACTGATGGGGAAGTTTGAACTTGTCCTATGCGGGAAAGACAAAGCAATCATTGAACTGGATCTTTATACCCTGGCCTACAACCTTAAAAGGCTTGGGAACATCCAGGCTCCGAAAGTATTGATCAATGAGGCAAGAAAATACAACTGGAAGGCTGCATAACTTTTAGATAGACCTTTTTTAATTGATTATGATATGGATATGGGTCCATGGAAAGGATATTTTGACTGACTGGCCAAAAAACATGTCCTGTAAAATTCCTGACCAGGATTCAATAAAAAATCTAAAGAATCTCCTAAAATCGCTGAAATCAAAGGTTTTTAAAAAATTTACACGCTTTAACACAGTCTCTTTAAGTAGTGGCCAAGCCGACAACTTAAGGTCAAACGACTTTAGTCGAAAAGCCATGCGTGGAGACACGAACGGCGGTGGCTACAACACATTTCGGCTAAAGCCACCAAACCCAAACGGGAAGCCTAATCCACCGCATAAATGCGATGGAAATTGTGGTTAACCCTGTATTCAATATCAACTGCCCTACACAGCACCAACCCAAAATCAATTACCACTACTTTTAAGTAGTGGCCAAGCCGACAACTTAAGGTCAAACGACTTTAGTCGAAAAGCCGTGCGTGGAGACACAAACGGGGGTAGCAACAACATATTTCGGCTAAAGCCACAAAACTCAAACGGAAAACCTAATCCACCGCATAAATGCGATGGAAATTGTGGATAACCCTGAATTCAATATCAACCGCCCTACCCAGCACCAACCCAAAATCAATTACCACTACTTTTAAGTAGTGGTCAAGCCGACAACCTAGGGTCAACCGACTTTAGTCGAAAAGCCGTGCGTGGAGACACGAACGGCGGCACCGATAAGGATATCAGCTAAAACTTCCTAAAAAAACAAAGGGATGGCTAATGCCATCCCTTTGAAGATATATAAATTATGAGGTTTAATGGTTCTTAGTTGAAACCAGGGTTTTGAATCAATCGATCCGTACCCATTAAGTCAATCTGGAACTGAGGAATTGGAAGCAATTCATCTCTACCCACGGTGAAGCTTGAACCTCCAAGTGCAGATTGTAGAATTGATGCATCCAAAGCAAAGTATAGATCCAACTCTTCTTTTGCGATTCCCCATCTTACTAGATCGTAGAATCTTTGACCTTCCATACCTAACTCAATTTTTCTTTCGAATCTAACCGCCTGTCTTGCAACATTAGCATCAGTCCAAGGAGATTCATACAGGCCTACCACATAATTGGCAGCCATTGATCCATCTTCTCTCAAAAGTACAGAATTCATAGCTCTTTCTCTTACCCTGTTCACCAACTCTCTTGCTCTCTCAAGGTTACCCAATTCAACTTCTGCCTCAGCAGCCATCAAGAGGACATCAGCAAACCTGATGATCATGATATTGATACCGGTATATCCTGGAGTCCAAGAAGAGTTATCCTGGAAAGAACCTTGTTCAGCTCTTTGGTAAACATATTTCTTAGGAGAATAAGGACCTCCATTAGGCTGGTTCCTGATCCAGGCTTCTCCTGGATGATCTTGCCAATCCAAATAAGGAATTCCTCTTCTTCCAACAGTGTGATCCAATCTTGGATCCAAGTTACCTGAATCAGGCGTAAATGAAGCAGAAGAACCAATTCCTTGGTCGTTAGCAACCCTATTTGCCGGCTGATTAAAGGAATTATCGATCAATGGCAATCCCTGAGAATTGGTTCTAAAACTATTCACAAAAGAGAAAGATGGCTGGAAGAATCCGCAACAGTTACCTGGTCCATTTGGTCCCGTATTGTATGGGAAATTCAAGTCAAACTCTGGGTTTGCATTGTTCACGGAACCTGTACCTGCAGCTGATTGGTATGCCCAAATGGATTCCTGATGGTTATCATTTGCTCCACGGAACATATCGTCATAATAAGGCACTAACCCGTAATTCAATCCATTAGAAGTTACGCCACTAGAAATCACATCATCAAACAATTGCTTGGCATCAGAGAATCTCTGCTGATACATATACACCTTACCAAGGTAAGATTTTGCCGCCCAAGAGTTTACTCTACCTACTTGCGCTTGTGTTGCTGGCAAGTTGTCTACTGCAAACTGGAAATCTGCAATCACCAAAGGTAGTACATCCTGATCATTCCTGATTTCATTAAATTCCTCAGTACCATAATCATTGTTCTCGGTCATAAGAGGAACCCTGTTATAGTTTCTCCACAACTCAAAATAATAATGACCTCTTAAGAACCTGGCCTGTCCTTCAATGTTCGCCGCTTGTGCATCAGACACATCGTCACCTCTCATTGCCAAGAGCCTTAATGTACTGTTTACTCTAGCAATCCCTTCGTAAAGCCCTTGCCAGTTGTTTTCAATCACATCAATTGTAGGGTTTGCTTCAAACCTTTGGATTGGGTTGATTGTTGCAAAATCACCAGGGTCAGTACCTTTATTGGCATCGCCCCCTCTGATACTTCCCCATACCCAATTGGAAGGAGAAGACATACGCTGATCTCTACCATTTACTTGGGAATATGCTCCAATCAAGGTAGCATCTATCCCCTCAAGTGAGGTTAGCTGAGCTTCTGAAAGCTGCCCCACAACTGGAACATCCAGAAAATCTTCACAGCTTGTGCCTATCAACATGATTCCTGCTGTAAAGGCTGCTGCAATTTGAAATTTAAATTTTCTCATAATATAATTAGTCTATGAATTTTTGCTGTTAACACTTTGTATCACAGAATGTTTGGTTAGAAACTTAAGTTTAAACCAAGAGTATACTGTCTCGTCACAGGGTAGTTACCTACATCTATACCAAATGCCAAATCGACATCACCACCTACCATCGGATCAAGACCATCATATCCAGTCAAAGTCCACAAGTTGTTACCAGAAGCGAAGACCCTAAGTCTTTCTATCTTCCATCTTTGCAATAAAGACTGAGGCATTGTATAACCTAAAGTCAAGTTCTGTAATCTTAAGTAAGATCCATCCACTACATAATAGCTATTACCTACCAAAGAATTACTTTCATTTGCAGTTCTTTCTACGATCGGAACAGTTGCATTGGTATTTTCTGGTGTCCAAGCATCAAGAAGACGTCTGGAAATGGCAGCACCTTCAAATGTCTGGTAGAAATCAGTAAACCATCTCCACTGTGCCCAAATTTTGTTACCATAAGTACCATAGAAATAAGCTGAAAGATCAAAATTCTTATATCCAACGGTAAAGTTCATACCACCAGTGAATGTCGGAACAGGAGAGCCAAGGAAAACCCTGTCATCAGGTGTGATATCACCATCTCCATCTACATCTCTATATTTAAATCTTCCTGGAGCTGCACCTGGCTGATTTGCATGGCTTGCCACATCTTCATCGGACTGGAAAAGACCATCTACCTGGTAGCCAAAGAAAGAAGAAAGTGGCTGACCAATTTGATTTCGGATTGGTTGTATACCCCTAAAAGCTGGGTTTGCATTTCCTGAGGTAATGAAATCAAGACCTGGTGCCAAAGAACGGATTTCGTTTCTCAAGAACCCACCATTTACCTGTAATTCATAAGTCCAATCATTGGAAAGGTTACCTCTTGTTGCTACCAAGATATCCAAACCTCTGTTCATCATTTCACCAATATTCACCGCAGGAGCTGCAGCTCTAAAGCCAGCCATTGAAGGGATAGGTACCTGGAACAAAAGGTCTCTGGTATCTTTTTGCCATAAATCCACGATCACATCAAGTCTACCTCCGAAGGCAGTACCATCAAAACCGATATTGGAAGTAACAGCAGTCTCCCATCTTGCATCAGGATTACCGATTCTTGATCTGTAAAAACCAATAAGTGCAGATGAATTAGTTCCTGCAATATCATAAGAAGATAGTCCGATATTTCCTGCAAATAAGGAGAATTGGTTATTAGGGTCTACGTTATTGGAGTTACCCATTTGTCCCCAACCACCACGGATTTTCAAATCATCCAACCAAGTCGCTGATGACATAAAGCTTTCAGATGTAATTCTCCAAGCTGCGGAGAAAGCAGGGAAAGTACCATATCTGAAATTTGAACCGAACCTGGAAGAACCATCACGTCTCACAACAGCAGAGAACAAATACTTATCATTCAAGGTATAGTTCACCCTAGAGAAATAAGACAGGAAGTTTACACCTAAACCTTGACCTGAATTTACAATTCTAGTGGCCACAGGTAAGTTAGATATGGTAATGAAATTAGGATCCTGAGAAAATGGATTCTGTCCTACTGCATTAATGTTTCTGAAAACACCGGTATTTAAGGCTTCCTGACCTACAAGAACATCAAATGCATGGATTCCAATTGTCTTTTTCCATTGTGCTGTATTGGTAAATGTCCAGCTGAAAGAATAGCCTGATCCTTCATTATAACCAAAAGCGGAGTTGTTTTCAGAGTTTTCATATTGCAACCTGCTGAAACCTACATTGTAGAAGTTGTTGTACTGACCACCAATAGAAGTCCTGAAAGTCAGGTTTTCAATTGGATCAACCTCCATATAAACATTACCAAAAGCATTCGCATTGAAGTTTCTATTGTCCAAAAGACCTTCTCTGTTAGCCACTGGGTTACGAGGGTTGTTAAAACCTCTGGCAGCCGTACCGGCATATCCACCAAACTCATCTCGAACCGGGATGATGGATGGCATACGGAAGGCTTGAAGGATATCATTCTCATCTCTTGATACACCTTGTCCGCCTGCACCACCTGTCTGACCCAATACCTGACGGTATGTAGCCTGGAAATTCTGTCCGATTCTCACTTTGCTTCCCAAATCATGCTCTGAGTTCGCTCTAAGTGAAATTCTTCTAAAATCATTACCTATCAGAATACCTCCCTGATCTTGGATACCCAAGCCAAAGAAATAACGGCTGGTTTCTGTTCCTCCTGAAAAGCCAAGTGAATGTCTTTGAATAGGAGCTACTCTTGTAATGGCTCCAAACCAATCCGTACCTTCACCAGTTGCAGCTCTTACCAATTGATGGATAGAACCTCTTGTAGGATCTATATTATACAGTTCTCTTTGTTCTTCAAGTTGAGCAGGTGACAATGGACCGGCAACACCAGCTTGTCCACCCACATTGATGTAGTAAGGAAGTACAGGTTGTGCACCGGTACCAAACTGAGGGTGAGCACCTGCAAAGTTAGGTTCTCTACCGTCTATTCTGGCTTGGTTTCTTTCTGCCTGCCAAGTAATGTCAGCATATTCCTGTGGATTGGTCATATCAAGACCTGCTCCAGGAAAAGTAAATCCTGTCATACCATTATAATCGAAACGCATCTTCTGTGCTTTTCTAGAACCTCTCTTGGTTGTATAAATGATAACACCATTGGCAGCTCTTGCACCATAGATGGAAGCTGCTGCTGCATCTTTCAATACAGTTGTAGATTCGATATCGTCTGGGTTAAGGAAGTCTGTATTTCCTACTGGTACACCATCCACAATGTAAAGTGGCTCATTACCACCAAAAGCACCGAAGCCCCTTACCCTAATTTGGGAAGTGGTACCTGGCTGTCCATTGGTAACTACAGTTACACCGGCAATCCTACCTTGTAAGGTTTGCTCAATATTACCTGTTGGGATAATGGTAAGGTCTTTAGGATCAACTGTTGAAATTGCACCTGTCGACTCACGACGACTATCAATAGTATAACCCGTAATGACCAATTCGGTCAATTGTCTTTCATCGGGATTCATGTTAAGATCGATGACAGACCTATTTCCTACTACTTGTTCGGTTGATGTATAACCGATAAATGAGAATACCAACACGCTTTGGTCGCTAGGAACATTGAGGGAATATTTTCCGTCAATGTCGGTCGCTGTACCTGTGGTGGTTCCTTTTACTAGTACAGTTACTCCCGGGAGACCGTCCCCGAATTCATCGAGAACTGTACCCGTCACTGTTCTTTGTGCCAGTGCTGTTGCACTGGAAAGCGCTAAGAGTAGTATGAATACACTTAAGCTTTTGTAAAGTTTTTCCATAAACATAGATTGATTGGGTAATAATTATTAACTGATAAGGTTTGAAAGCAATTAATTATTTTTTAATCCTGCAATCGTTTGCAACATATTGCAAAATAATTGCAATAGTTTGCAAGGCCAGTATTAGCCTTTCCTATTGCCTGATTAAACCGTGATAACTCTGGGCTATCTTTTCTACAATCCTGAATTGTTTTTCAGGAGGTCTTAAATCTGTACTGCTAAAACGATTTTGTAATTCTAAATAAAAAAAGGGGCTTGGGTCATAGGCGTTGAGATTTGGGATTACTGTTAATATAGGTTTAATGAATATTCCTTTTCAGGATTTAACTTACTGAATATTTCAAAAACCCTTTAAAACTTAAATAATCCTAAAGGATTTTCTATATATCAGCAACTAATTTAAGGGATTAATGAAGAATACAAAAGTTTTTTTCAAAAATCAGATTTAATTTTTTTTAACAAGTCCCAGCGTCTTTTATAATTAATTAACATTCGACCTATTTAAAAACTCTCATAAAGCGTGGAGTATCCAAATAATCTTTAAAAATTACCTCATTGATTGCCCTTTCCTTTAAGTACTCTGACCTTGAGATTGCTTTTTCCAAATTTTCTATCAATGCCTGTTCATCTGCACTTTTAGCTGCCACCAAGGCCAATCCATAAAAACCATAACCATCTTCCCTATTCACCTGTACCGACTCTTCGAAGGCAATGAGGGCCTGTTTGTAATCTTCGGCTAAAAAATAAGCTAAACCCTTATTGAAATAATTGACTTCATTTTCCGGTGCCCTGTTAAATCTGATGGTCGCAAGTCTATAATCTCCGTTGAGGATATCTAGTGCTCCCCTTATCCCTTCATTGTATCTTAAAAAAGAATTGCTTTCATCCTTCTCCAGTCCGGAAGCTTCCGAAATTGCAACATAAGCTTCAAAATAATCTTGCCTTAAAATAAATGCTCTGCCTAAATTATGCATGGATGTGGAGTTGGCCTGTATCCTATTGGCCTCCCTAAACATACTTATGGACTGATTGATCAATATGTTTTTTTCTCTCATATCCAATTCTCTCTGTGCCTTGTTGAGATAAACTACCCCTAGGTTATTGAATGCAATGACCGAGGGATATATTTCGGTGAGCTTTAAGTAAATCCTTTCTTTTTCTTGCAGTCGCTTGGCTTCCTGCCCTGCATATATAAGGTGTTCTTTGGTAAAACCTTCCAAACCTTCTCCTTCCTGAAGCATTTTAAAAACGGAAGCGGCTATTTCAGCATCAGAAAATCTGGCATTTTGAAGTGATACAGACACTTTGGCTGCTCGTAGCCTGGGAAACAATTCTGATGAAACTTTTCTATAGGTATTTTTCTGTCGGAGCTCATTCAATTTTGATGCGAAGTTATTATTCGAAGTCAAAATCTCGTAGTACTCATTTTTTTGATCTGCACTGATTCCTGAATAATCCCTCAACAACATCCTAAAATCAAACCAATCATTGGTTCTCGTGTCTGTTTCAACTTTGAAGTTGGTAAACCCCTTTATATTTATGATCCTTGTCTTGAGGTTATTTGACCTTTCAGTAGCAAGGGAAGGGTTTCCAAGTTCGGCGTCCTCAGGAGAAGTAATTCCTGTGATTTTTATTTTTTCAATAACATACCCTTTTTCCCCTCTGGACAGAAAATTATACAATTCAGCGGGTATAGACCTTCCAGGTACTTGGGCTGAGGCCAGGGGAAAATTAACAGTGAACTCCCTTTCAATATTCGATGAATAACCTGAAAAATCAGTTTCTATATAAATGCCTATTTCCTGAATGGGTTCATTTGGAATAACTTGCCCCAATCTGGTCAATAAAGGACTTGTATCAAGTCCGGGTGCAAGAGATTTTTCTTTTGGTGTTATTACTTTGTCTTTGTAAAACACCAAAGCTTTTAATGCAAGTTCACCTCTTTCCATTCCTTCCAAGTATGGGAATTTGATCTTTTCCTCAAGGCGCACTGCTTGGGTGATATTGTCATATACTCCATCAAAAACTTTGAACTCACCAAGGCGTAAAGCTCCTTCCCCATACCTGTATTCCGGATAAAGGTATACTATTGTGTTTTTATCAAGAAGCGGAAGCGGTAATGATCCTGTAATGTCAACCCTCACTGAATCACGGTGCATAGCCAAAACTTCAGGCTTGGCGGAAATCCCATCTAAGACTGAATCATATTTGTTAATTTTGGGGCTGCATGCTACCGATAACGCAAAAAACAACAATAGCAGAAGGTTAAATCTTTGATTTCTAAACATTTCGAGGTACACAAAATTAATGTTGATATTCAGAATATTTTATTACATTTAAATCAATCTAAACCAACAATTATGTATAAGCTTAAATTGTTTTTCGAAGAAAGAGCTTTCGGCGTGTGTTCCAAACTAGGTGAACGATTCAACTTTCCGATAGATTCTATCAGGTTGTTTTTCATCTATAGTTCTTTCATCACCCTAGGTTCACCTGTCATATTATATGTAAGTATGGCGATGATGATGAAAATCAGGAAATACCTTCGAAAGATGAATAATCCGGTTTTATTTGACTAAATCTCTGAAAACTTTTTCTTTCCAAGCAAATAATATTCCCAAAGTATTGACTTTACTTTTGTATTCCCCACCTTTTTGGATGGATTAATGGGAATCTGCAACTTTTTTTTTGATTTGTGGAAATCAATATGGGCATTCAGCACACTTTTACTGTCTTTCCAAAGACCCTTAAATAAAAAAACTACCGCAGCCACAAGGTCTAAAAATATCCTACAACAATAAATTTTGTAAAATACCTGTGTATTCAGATTCTTTCTAAGTGTGAATAAACTGTTTCTGAAATTAAGGTAGGTTTTAAAAGGGTTGCTTTTGGATAGTGTCCCTCCACCAACATGGTAAACCGACACCTTATATATATAGTATAGATTATGATTTTGATTACGCAATCTCCAGCAAAGATCTATTTCTTCCATATGGGCGAAAAACAAGGGATCAAAACCTCTGAATTGGTGAAATAAATCAGCTCGGATAGCCATACAGGCACCTGATACCCAATCTACATTTACATTTTGATTGTATTGACCCTCGTCCTCCTCCAAATGTGACAGGATTCGACCCCTGCAGAATGGGTATCCTAAACTATCCAAATATCCCCCTGCAGCACCTGCATGGTCAAACTTCTTTTTATCCTTCTCAGACAATATCTTAGGCTGAACAGCAGCAGCATGAGGATTACTCTCTAAAAATTGTATGAGACCCTCATCCCAGGAAGGAGTGACCTCTACATCTGAATTCAATAATATGTAATACTGATACCGGCCTTTCAAATAATCCAAACCCTTGTTATACCCCTCTGCAAATCCAAAATTTTTTAAAAGGACTTGGCGTATAACCCTGGGAAACTCATTTTTTAAGAATGAAACTGAATCATCTGTACTCGCATTGTCAATTACTATAATGTCATAAATAGAATACTTAACTACAAATGGTAAGAACCTCCTAAGGAAAGCTGAACCATTATAGTTGAGAATGACTATTGCTGCTTTTTGCATTAAAACATGTTTCCAAAATCCATCCCTGGTATATTAGGCATCATACCATTGGTAGCAGATTTCATTTGTTCTTTGATCTTAACCTCAATCTCTTCCAAGGCTTTATTTGTCGCCGCTACAATTAAATCAGTCATCATGTCTTTGTCAGCTGCATTTATCAGCGTATCATCCACCTGAATAGCCACTACTTTTCTATTGCCGTTTACGGTAACTTTTACCATTCCTGCTCCGGATTCCCCTTCAGCTTTCAGGTGAACCAATTTGGACTGGGCCTCCTTGATTTTCTCTTGGGCCTCTTTCACCTTATTCATGATGCTCATCATATCAAACATAGCTTTCTATTTTTTTTCAATGCAAATATAGTTGTTTCCTTTAAGTCTGTTTCCATTTATGATGGATTGAAATATGGAATAAATACCGTTTACAGTAATTTAATTTTATATATGTAAATTATATAAAAATTTTATAGCCTAAATGAAACCTAATCCGATTCTAATCGATTGAATTTTTATGTGACATCGGGCACTTATAAATTTAAACCGCAACACAAGCAACATATGAAAACTATAGAGAAAATTGAAAAAGAGAACCTTGTAGAATTGAAATTCTCCAAAAAAGAAGTTTTACAGGACGATCTGAAAAAAAAGAGACGCACTTTTGATTTAATGCGCGCTCAGGCATTGGGAAATCTTTTGAAAAATAAGGTAAACATTACATTCGAAACAGCAGACGAAAGGATATTTCAGGTGAATACCACAGTTTGGTCAGTAGGTTCTGAGTATGTAACCTTGAAACAAAACCTATTCATTCCGATAAATGCAATTTTAGAGGTAGAATGATATTTGCCACTAATACACGAATATTAAAGAAGTTTTTTGTGCTTTCTCCGCGCTGGTCAAGATTTAAAATCTCGAACAACGATTGGATTAAGCATCTATCCTATTGTTAAAGTCTTTTAGAATTTCCATCAGATTTATGCGCTGGCCCAACCTCTTAGCCGAGGAGGACAGGCTTCAGCTGAAATCTTCGCCGTTGTGAGTGTCGGCACTCACAACCCAAAAAAGGCATGCCCTAAAGACTTGAAATCCCTCTCTTGTTACATCTTGCTACCAACTGAATATCACTATAAGACCTTCACGAGTCAATTGAATATTATTTGCATCTGCATACAGTCATAAGGACCATCGGCGCATCCCAATAGAAGAAAAAATATGATCACCCCCAGTTTAAGACTTAGTGGCCATAACTCTCTCCTAGAAACCCAAATTTACCTCAAAACCTCAATGGACTCAGCAACATCCATCATTTCCTGATTACCAGTTTGGAGATTCTTAAGCCCAACTTTCCCCTCCTTGATTTCATTATCACCCAAAACCATCACAAAAGGAATCTGCTTTTTATCAGCATAGGTAAATTGCTTTTTAATCTTCGCTTGTTCGGGATAAAGCTCCGACGAAATACCAGCCTGCCTCAATTTTCCCAAAATTCCTAAACCATACTCAAATCCCTCTTGATCAAAATAGGTGATCAGTACTTTGGTGTTTTCAGCTTGATGGTCTGGGAAAAGCTCCAATTCTTCCATTACATCATAAATCCTATCCACTCCAAATGAAAAACCTACACCTGAAACCCCTTCCAAACCAAACATACCCGTAAGGTTATCATACCTTCCTCCCCCACTGACCGATCCAATGGACACATTATTGACTTTTACTTCGAAAATGGCACCCGTATAATAAGACAAGCCTCTAGCCAAAACAACATCAAAATCTATATTTGACTCATTTTCACCGTAACGACTGAGCAAAGAGAATACCTCTTCAAGCTCAGCTATTCCTTTCAATCCTATTTCGGAGTCTTTAAGGAATGATTTCAAAAATTCCAATTTGGATTTATTCCCTTGACTAAGGTTGATAACGGGACTCAGTTTGGATATAGATGAAGCTGAAAAATTTCGCTGGGAAAGCTCTTCCTGCACTTTTTCCCAACCTATTTTATCCAGCTTGTCAATGGCAACACAAAGCTCACCTTCTCTACCTGACTCTCCTATCACTTCGGAAATCCCAGTAAGGATTTTCCTATTATTAATTTTAATGTCATAATCCTTTAAGCCAAGCTTTGCAAAAACCCTTTTGATCATAAGTAGTATTTCCAACTCACAAGTCAGGCTGTCGGTACCTACCACATCAGCATCACATTGATAAAACTCGCGATACCGGCCCCTCTGTGGCCTATCAGCCCGCCAAACAGGTTGAATCTGAAATCTTTTGAATGGAAAAGTAATTTCATTCCTGTTCATGACTACATACCTGGCAAATGGGACCGTGAGATCATACCTCAACCCTTTTCCCGCTACCAAAGGAAGGACCGCAGAAGCTCCTGATCGATAATCCTCTTCCTTGACATTTTTCAAAAAATCACCGCTATTGAGAATTTTAAAGAGCAATTGATCACCCTCATCCCCATATTTACCTGTAAGTGTACTGAGGTTTTCCATAGTGGGAGTTTCCAGTTGTTGAAAACCAAAAAGTCTGAATGTATCTTTAATGGTATCCAGTATAAAATTCCTTTTGGCCATTTGAAGAGGACCAAAATCTCTTGTTCCCTTAGGTAAGCTTGGTTTTTGAACAGGCATCTTTTTGTTTTATTTTGTTCAAAGTTAAGTAAAATCAAAATTTTATCTTAATTTTGCACCTCATTTGAGACAATATAAACAGATAATACGATGGCTGTTACTACTTTAAAAAGAAAACTAAGAAGAAAGAGACAAGCTCAAAATACAAGAGTTATCAAAATCAAACAATTGAGTGCCAAGCCGGTAATCAAGAATGTTGATATTGAAGAATTGAAGAAAAACTTCGACAAGTAAGCATTTCTCTCTTTCTAAGAAATAATAGGGGCGATCAATAATTGATCGCCTTTGTTGTTTGTTAATTCAACACCTATCGGCGTTGGGAGTTTTTTGGGGTTTGGGCCTCATGTCAGCCCTCCGAGTTTCACTCGGGGTAAATACCCTTCGGATTTTAACCCCTTTCAGGGGTTGGGATTCAGTTAGAATTGCAGGTAGTTTCTTCCTTATTGGATCAAAAAATGGTTTCCAATAAACCCTAAAAAATCAATTTCAATTGTATCGAGTTAGGTTAAACTATTTACTTCTAAATTAATGTATACCTTAAACTAGACACTAATAATCCTGAAAGCCTGCCTGTCGGCTAGACAGGGATTGAATACCAACAGTTATTTACCCCGGATGCAATCCGGTGGTTTGGCATGACATGAGGCCTTAACTACTAACAACCCCGATAGGGGTTGAATTACAGCAGGAACTTTGGATCAAAAGATACCCCATGCTCTTCGAGAAGCTCCACGTATTCCTCTAAGAAACTCATTTTTTTATGATGCTCCTCCTGATTTTTGATATAATTCACGAGATTATCCAGAGAAGAATAACTATCGGTAAAAGCAGCATACCAATCCCGGAGGGATTGAATACCATAGGTTATTTACCCCGGATGCAAGAGACTGTGTTAAAACTATGAATTAATATTTTTATTTAATTTAAAAAAGTTAT
>NZ_REBN01000016.1 GCF_007692705.1 Mongoliibacter sp. | reverse complement strand
CCAATGAAAATAGCCACGAAAGTGATATTCCATTGATGATCTGCACCACTTTCCATGAATGGAGTGCTACACGTGCAAACCCCCAATTGGAAGCTATAGACCTGAAAGGTGTCATTGAACAACTTAAACCTAGGTTTGGTGATAAAACTTCAGAAATTGTCAATGCATATCAGACTAATTTCCCTGATAAAAAACCTGCTGAAATCATGGCTTTGGTGGCTTCTAACCGTCAAGGAGCGGTTGCTGCTGCTGAAGCAAAAGCCAAACAGAAAGCCCCGGTTTATATGGCTTGGTTTGGCTGGGAACCGAATATGTACAATGGCCGGATGCGTGCTTTTCATTGCATAGACATTTGTTTCTGGTTCCAAAATACAGACAGGATGTATACCCATACGGGCGGAGGGAAAAGACCCAGGCAATTGGCAGAAAAGATGTCTGAGTCTTTGTTGGCTTTTATGAAGACCGGAAATCCCAATGCCGGTGCTTTGCCTGACTGGCCTCAGTTTACTGTGGAAAATGGAGAAACTATGGTACTTAATGATAACAGTGTTGTAAAGAATGATCCTGATCGAGCTGCAAGGATGACTTTGCCGATGGCGTAAAGTTTTTATCAAATTTAGAATACAAGGTTGTCAGGTTTATTCCTGACAATTTTTTCTTTAGACTGAAGCAATCATATTAAAGAATATTATTTAAATGTTATATAATTTACATTATGTTAAATAAAGAAATATAATCTCGCCAACCTTATCTTAACTCCACATACAATATCCTCTACCCTTATTCATTTTCTTGTTGAATATTTAGAGAATTTTCGCAAGCTTGAGACTTGTAATAATCACTTATGTCCCAAAACAGCACAGCGAGGATTGGTCTCTATCTTGGACCAATTTTGTTTCTACTGATTTTATTTTTTCTGAGCCCTGAAGGAATGTCTCATGAAGCCTTGGCTATGCTGGCTGTCACAGTTTGGGTAGCAACTTGGTGGATTACTGAAGCAATTCCTATTGCAGCTACTTCCTTATTGCCTTTAGTCCTCCTACCTACCCTGGGTGCCTTGCCAATGATCAATACGGCCTCTTCTTATTCCCACCCCATGGTATTGTTATATATGGGAGGTTTTATGATTGCCATGGCCATAGAAAAATGGAATCTGCACAAAAGAATAGCACTGAATATTATTCTTTTTATCGGTACCAATATTCAGCGGATCATTTTAGGCTTTATGTTGGCCACTGCTTTTTTGTCTATGTGGATTTCCAATACAGCCACTAGCCTTATGATGCTTCCGATAGCGATAGCAGTTGTAACTCAGCTTACACCTGGCAATAAAGACATTAAACCTAACAGGATTGGTCAGGCATTGATGTTGGGAATTGCATATGCAGCATCCATAGGTGGTGTTGCAACCCTGATAGGTACACCTACCAACATTATTCTTGCAGGTGTAATCAAAGAGATGTATGGTTATGATATCAGCTTTTCTCAATGGATGATTTTCGGTCTACCCATTTCCTTAATCCTATTGTTCATCTGTTGGGTGTATTTGGTAAGATTTGCCTACCCTTTTGAAAGGGATTTTACAATAGACGGTGGCAAAGAAGAAATACAAAATCAGTTGGCCCTACTTGGTGCCATGAGTGTTGAAGAAAAAAGAGTTTCATGGGTGTTTGGATTGGTGAGTTTTTCATGGATCATGCGCTCATTACTGTTACAGGACTTTATTCCAGCTTTGGATGACACCATTATCGCTATTACTGGGGTTGTATTGCTATTCGTTCTCCCCTCTTCAAATAAATCAACTAAACTATTAGATTGGAAAACAGCAGAAAGTATACCGTGGGGCATTTTATTGTTGTTTGGTGGCGGACTTGCTTTGGCAGAAGGATTCAAAGTTACTGGTTTGGCTTCTTGGATAGGAACTCAGTTTGCTTTTCTTGACTTCATTGCTTTTGGTCTATTCCTTTTGATCATCATCGCAGCTGTCAATTTTCTTACAGAAATCACTTCCAATGTTGCCACAGCATCTATGATCCTGCCGATTTTGGCGGCGGTTTCCTATTCTATGGGTGTCCACCCTTATGGGTTGATGGTAGGAGCAACTTTGGCTGCATCCTGTGCTTTTATGTTGCCCGTTGCCACCCCTCCTAATGCAGTAGTTTTCGGCTCAGGTTACCTGAGTATCCCGGATATGTTTCGCGCTGGCCTTTGGATGAACCTGATTTCAATCCTTATTATCACCTTATTTACCCTGTATTACCTGCCTCTTGTTTGGAAAATAGATCTTTCTGAATATCCATTTTAAAATAAAAAAGCACCGATTTTTAGAATCAAAATCGGTGCTGTATCTTTTTACTTAAACGATATTAATGGATATTCTATTGATATTACGATATTTATACTTTGCTTTTTAAAGTAATTGTTGAAAGTGTTTCCCTCTTTCTACTTTACTGTTTCCAAATATAAAATCTTAATTCTTCCCAATAATTATCGGGACTTAAATCTAAATTAAGAACTCTCCTGCGTCGAGTTGACAAGGTAAAGCTCAATTAAATTTTAATGATAAAATCTGAGTTTCTCCTTTCTATAAGTTAAACTTTGAAAGTGTCCTTCACCTTCCACTTAATCATACCGCAGTCTAAAATCTAAAATCTTAATTCTACAGTTTTCTAACCCAAATATTTCTAAACCTTACCAAGTCTCCGTGGTCCTGAAGCTTTATAGGCAAAGCATCATCATGGGCTTTATAGTTAGGGATACCAATATATTCGGTTGGACCTTTGATTTCTGTATTATTTTGTACCAAAATGCCATTGTGTACTACAGTAACTCTTGCCGGAGCAACCACCATTCCATCTGCGTTGAATCTTGGAGCAGTAAAATAGATGTCATAGGTATTCCACTCTCCGGGTTTTTTCATGGCATTGACCAATGGAGGAGTTTGTTTATAAATACTGGCAGCTTGTCCATTTGAGTAAGTCCTGCTTTCATATGAGTCCAAAACCTGAACTTCATAGTGTGACATTAGGAATATTCCTGAATTACCTCTCCCCTGTCCTTCTCCTTTGATTTCCGTTGGTGCAGTCCATTCAATATGCAGCTGCATGTCTCCAAATTTTTCTTTGGTTTGAATATCCCCTGTTCTAGGCGTCACT
>NZ_REBN01000139.1 GCF_007692705.1 Mongoliibacter sp. | reverse complement strand
CCCGCGACCTCCTGCGTGACAGGCAGGCATTCTAACCAGCTGAACTACCACTCCATAATTGATATAATAAATAAATTTTCAATCATCTCTTCTGATGATTTTATACATAGCGAAGTGGACTCGAACCAGAGACCTTCCCGAGTACTCGGGACAGGCATTCTAACCAGCTGAACTACCACTCCATAATTGATATAATAAATAAATTTTCAATCATCTCTTCTGATGATTTTATACATAGCGAAGTGGACTCGAACCAGAGACCTTCCCGAGTACTCGGGACAGGCATTCTAACCAGCTGAACTACCACTCCAAAATATAAAAAGAGCCTCCTATCGGGATCGAACCAATGACCTACTGATTACAAGTCAGTTGCTCTACCAGCTGAGCTAAGGAGGCTTTTTATTTTTTCATCCAGCCCTTTGACTGAATTCGTGGTGCAAATATAGAGGGATAGATCAATGGTGCAAAGGTATTTTGAAAAAAAATAAGGGGAAAAACTGCATCCCCTTATTTATGAGACAATTAAAATTCTCGAATTATCGAAAGTTTTTTCTTAAGCTTTTCAATTTCATTTTCAGCCTTAATGATTTTTTCGTCAAATTGATCTTTTAACTTATCAGCTGTTTTTGAAGAAGTGAAGAATTCAAGATTATTTTTCCATAGCGTAATATTATTTTCAAGGTCAGCAATTTGTTTACGAATCCCGTGTTCTTTCTTATTCAAGACTCTATTTGCATTTGGATCAGCCTGAAGTTTGTTTAGGTTAAGCCTAAATAAAAATTCCTCCTTACTTCCTCCTTCTACTCCAAGTTTATTTACATAAACATCTACAACCTCATTAAATTTGGAAACTATTTCCTTCATGTTTTTTCTAGGAACAAATCCAATTGCATTGAATTCTCCTATGTATTTTTCCAAAACTTGCTCTGACAAGTCTTCTCCTTCAGCAGCATCGCTAATTTTTTGAATTAAATCTTCTTTAAGCTTCAGGTTTTCTTCAAACTCTTTATTAACCTGCTTATTTGCATTTCTCCTATTTTCAAAGAATGTATCACAAGCAAGTTTAAACTTCCTGTAGAGTTCATCCCTTACCTTTTCAGGTGTAGGACCTATTTTTTTCCACTCCTGTTGCAATCCAATTAGTTTAGATGAAGTTTCCTGCCAATCAGTACTCTCCATCAATATTGTGGCTTTTTCTATTAATTCCTCAGCCTTCTCTTTATTCTTCAATCTTATTTCGTCGAGTTCCTTGAAGAATTGATTCTTATTATGAAAAAACTGTTTGAATAATCCCCAAAACTTCTTGTTGATTTCTTTGCCTGATTCTCTTGGAACAGGACCTGTAGCCTCCCATTCTTTTTGAATTGCCAAAACATCTTTGGTTTTCACATTCCATTCCTTAATCTTAGTCGCAGTAAAATCTTTAAAGGCAGAAAGCTTTTCTATCAGCTCCTCTTTTTTGACAAGGTTTTCTTTAAATACTTCTTTTTGACTATCGTAAAATTCCTTTCTTCTTTCATAAACTGCGTCAGAAGCAGTTTTAAATCTTTGCCACAAAGGTTCTTGTTCGTCTCTTGGAACAGGTCCTATGTGCTTAAACTCCTCGTGAAGATCATTCAAGGCTTTAATAGCATCTTTTAAATCCTCTACTTTTACTAAAGCCTCTGCTTTTTCACATATTTCTAATTTTTGCTCTAGATTCTTCTTCCTATCTAATTCTTTAAGTTCAAAATAAATACTTCTATTGTCATAGAATCTATCCATTAAAGCATTATATGAAGCCCAAAGACTTCTATTTTGAGCACTGGGAACAGGGCCTATTTTTTTCCATTCTTCTTGAATATTTTTAATAGTCCCAATACTATGAGTCGTTTCTTCGCCATCTACAAGTTCCCGAAGCTTGTCCAGTATTTCGTTTTTAGCAATTAGGTTATGTTCTTTTTTTCTTTCCTGATCCTTAATGAAACTTGATTTTTTTTCTCTGAAATCGTGGTAAGCAGCAAAAAATAATTTGTCCTCATCCTCGGATCTATATTGAAAATCATCTTCAGTTCCTCCATTTTCTAAAAAATCTTTTAATGCAGCCTCTTTCTCTTTATTATATATAGCATCAAAGTATCCTTTTATTTCATTAATTACAGAATCAATTTTCAAGTATTTCTCCGTTGCAACCAAGGCTTTGAGGGCTTCTAAAAGCTCATTCTTTGAACTTCCTGAATAGTCTACTTCTTCAATCTCCTCTTCTTCATTTTCTTCGGCATCAGCATTTTCCTCTGAATGGTTTTCATCAGATTCTTGAGACTCTACATTGCTCTTGACTGTGCTCTCTGTTTCGCTATCCTTTTTAACGTCTTTCGCTTCTGACTTCACAGAATCATCTGGAGTTTTTGTCTCCTCCTTTTGACTAACAGCAGTTTCATCTTGTGTTTCTTCGATGTTTTTTTGGGATTCATCAGAAGGTTTCTCATTCTTTTGTTCTAACTTACCATCAGCCCCTTTTTGTAAATTGGCTTTGGTCCCCTTGTCATTTTCAGACATTTCCTTGTCATTATCCATAATATAATCGGTACTTAATTGATATCCGTAATTAGCAAAAGTAGTAAAATGATTTAATTTAATCTTGGGTCTATTGGATAATTTGCCATCATCTGGTATTCCCCACCCATACTTTTCAGAATAATTTTCCATAATTCCTCAGGAGAGGCAGTAAAAATATTTTCTGAATCAATATTATCACTGATGATCCAGGTCTTTTCTTCAATTTCAGCATCAAGTTGTCCGATCGCCCACCCTGAATAGCCAATAAAAAAACGAATAAGATCTCTTTTTAAAATACCAAGACTAATCTTCTCGAGAATTTCTTCAAAGTTTCCACCCCACCACAAACCTTTAGCAAGCTCAATGCTATTTTCGGTCTGCTTTTCGCCAAAATAGATAAAGTGTAGTGTATTTTGTTCTACTGGGCCTCCTACATAAACTTCACATTCTGTAATAGAAACATCTTCTATTAATTCATTTAGTTTCAAAATAGACAGTTTATTCAAAACCAAACCGAAAGATCCATTTTCATTATGTTCACATATCAACACCACAGACCTTACAAAATTCTCATCTTGAAGGAATGGCTCTGAAATCAACAAGTTTCCGGATTCTGGTTTATTTTTCTTCTTTCCGCTCATGAAGTTGTTAAAAGTTTCTGAGGTAATTTATGGCTAAATTTTTTAAATGCAATAAGTATGATAATTTTATAATCAAAACTTTATTGTTATGGAAATTGCAGATATAAGAAGGGAATATTCCCTTAAAACCCTAGATATTTCAGAAGTTAATCCTTGTCCAATTGAACAGTTTAAGTTGTGGTTTGAAGAAGCTTTAAATTCAAAAGTGCTGGAAGCTAATGCTATGAATCTTGCTACAATTAATCAAAATGGAAGGCCGAATTCCAGAATTGTATTGCTAAAAGGCGTTGATTCTGGATTTGTTTTTTATACAAATTACAAAAGTACCAAGGGAAAAGAAATGGATTCAAATCCCTATGTTTCAGTTACCTTTCATTGGGCAGAGTTGGAAAGACAAGTGAGAATTATTGGAAAAGTAGATAAGGTGTCGGAAAAAGAATCAGATGAATATTTTTTCTCAAGACCATATGCAAGTCAAGTTGGCGCTTGGGTATCACCACAGAGTTCAAGGATTGAATCAAGAGATTTTTTAGAACACAATGAAAAAGATCTCCAATCAAAATTTACTCCTGACACAATTATAAGGCCTAAGCACTGGGGAGGTTATCGAATATCTCCTTTAGAAATAGAGTTTTGGCAAGGAAGGCCAAGTCGTCTTCATGATAGAATTGTCTATAACAAAACTAATGATGACAAATGGACAATCAATAGATTAGCTCCTTAAATTATTCATTTGAGATTAAAAAGATCATCAATTCCAACCATACGCTCAACAGTAAAACCTTCACCATATCTAGCATTTATACTATGCCCGAATTCCTTTCCGCGGGCATCAATAAAATCCAGAAAACCTGATGAGGAAATAAAACTTTCAGGCTCATTGCTATTGGGATCGTAAAATTGAGATTTAAAAGCTTTAATACTCTCCATTTTTTTATCCCAAAACTCTGTAACATCAACTACAAAATCCGGTTTGATGTAATTATTTTGAATATAATGGTAAATATACTTAGGTCGCCAGGCTTCCTGAGATTGTCCATCCCAATCAGTCTCAATTTTGCGCAGACCGCTCATGAAACAAGCTTTCGAAGCAACACTGCCACCTTTCCCATGATCTGGATGCCTATCTGAAATTGCATTGGCCAAAATTATTTGAGGCCTAAGCTTTCTAATATATCTTATAATTTGTAGTTGGTGCTGAAAGTCGTCCTCAAAAAAAACATCTTCAAATCCGAGATTTTCCCTCATTGATAACCCAAGAATTCTTGCAGCTTCAGTGGATTCTTCCATTCTGATTTCAGGAGTACCTCGTGTGCCCATCTCACCTCTAGTCAGGTCAAGAACACCTACTTTATATCCTTTTTGAATATGAGAAGCTATTGTTCCAGAACAAGCCAATTCAGAGTCATCAGGGTGTGCTGCTATTACAAGTATATCAAGATTCATGGTTTATAGTTTTTTATCAGCGAACTCTTAAGCGCTGTCCAACCCTTAAGATACTATTTGTAGAGATATTATTTAACCGGGTCAATGTACTCACTCTGACTCCATAACGCCTAGCTATTGAGCTGAGGTTTTCACCACTTCTCACCCTATGATAAATAGCTTCTTGGGTTTGAATAACATGATCAAAACTTGAAGCAGTAATTCTGTAGGTGTCTGACCGCAATCTTCCAGAACTAAAATCAAACATTTCTGTAGGGTTTATGGATAATCCCTGATACCGGACTTCAAAATGCAAATGAGGCCCTGTACTTCTACCAGTACTACCTCCAAGACCCAATAAATCACCTGCCTTTACTTCTTGGCCTACATCTGCTATTAATTTTGACATATGACCATAAAGGGTTTCGAGTCCATTTTTATGTCTCACTACAATATAATAACCATATCCATTTCGATCAAAAGATCTGACCCTAACTATTCCATCAAATACTGAGTATATAGGATCTCCAATTCTTAACCTTAAATCTGTACCATGGTGCCATCTAAACCTTCTAAAACCAAACTCCGATGTAATATGTGTTTCATCAAGTGGCATTTTATAGTCAGTCCCAAAAAATGGATCATAAAGTTTAACATAAACTGTATCCTTAAACTCCTTTGGATTGAAATCGTAAATATTAATTTTTCGGCTGTCCCATGAGGAATAGTATTCAAATGCCGTCACCCAAATACTATCAATTAGTATTTTTTCTGACACTTGAACCAATTGATTTGTAGGTGCCCAGATAAGAGATAGTGTATCTTCTGCTACAATGCTTAACCTTCTTTTCAGGTTTACAAAGTCTTTGAAAAGCAAAGAATCTGTTTCCTTCGTGAGATTTTGAAGATAGTTTTTAGAATCAAAAAGCCTGAGATCTCTCTGAACTGGATTCAAGGGAGGTGCTGGAGTCTCAGACTTAGGTTTCTTTATAATCTTGGGAAAAGTTTGTGCATGAACCTCAAAAAGGCCCATGCACAATAATAATATAGATACTAATAAGTACTTCTTAATTGTCATTTGATAGGATTCAAACTATTCTTGAGCAGCGAGATACCTTTCAGCATCAAGCGCAGCCATACATCCTGTACCTGCAGCAGTAACCGCTTGTCGATAAATATGGTCTTGAGCATCTCCACAAGCAAAAACTCCTTCAATATTTGTTTTTGTACTACCTGATTTGGTCAAAATGTAACCATTTTCATCCATTTCTAGATAATCCTTGAAAATGGATGTATTGGGTTCATGCCCTATAGCAACAAAAAAGCCAGAAATTTTAATTTCCCTCTTTTCTCCCAACTTATTGTTAAAAATCCTAACGCCTTCAACTTCGTCTTGTCCCAAAATCTCTTCAGTTTCAGTATTCCATAAAACTTCAATTTTAGGATTTTTAAGTACTCGATTTTGCATGATTTGAGAAGCTCTCATTTCATCTCTTCGGACAAGCATATATACCTTATTACAAATATTTGCTAAATATGAAGCTTCCTCACAGGCCGTATCTCCAGCACCTACTATAGCTACATCTTGACCCTTGAAGAAGAATCCATCACAGACCGCACACGCTGAAACTCCCTTACCATTTAACCTTTCTTCACTTTCAATACCCAGCCACTTGGCTGAAGCTCCTGTTGAAATAATCACAGTATCAGCATGAATTTCCTTTTGATCATCAACGATCACTTTATGTGGATATGAAGAAAAATCAACTTTGGTTACCATTCCATATCGAACTTGAGTTCCAAACCTTTCAGCTTGTTTTCTGAAGTCTTCCATCATTTCTGGCCCCATTATTCCATTTGGGTATCCAGGATAATTTTCTACATCTGTAGTAATTGTTAATTGGCCTCCAGGCTGACCCCCTGTATACAACAAAGGATTTAATCCTGCTCTTGAAGCATAGATGGCTGCTGTATAACCGGCTGGACCAGACCCGACAATTAGGGCCTTTACTTTTTCTATTTCAGAAGACATTAGATTTAATTTTTTGGGTTAGCAAATTTTAATAAAATACCCTACACAACAAAGTTAATACCTGTTAAAATTCCCGAAACTTTGATGAATATGTGGTGATCAGAAAGTTATAATAAAAACTTTATTCACTGAGAACTTTTTGAGCTATATAGAAACAAAAAAAGGGGTTTCCCCCTTATTTTGTATTTATTTTTATATCGAAACGACTATCCTAAGTAAGGTTTTAGTGTTTTACTTCTGGAGGTATGCCTTAATCTTCTTATGGCCTTTTCTTTAATCTGCCTCACTCTCTCTCTAGTAAGGTTGAACTTCTCTCCTATCTCTTCAAGAGTCATTGCATGCTCTCCATTCAATCCAAAGTAAAGCGTAATGACATCGGCTTCTCTTGATGTGAGTGTTGAAAGTGCTCTTTGAACCTCTTTTCTAAGAGAATCTGTCATCAAACCATCATCTGGCTTTTCATCACCATCATTTTCCAAAACATCCAAAAGGCTATTTTCTTCACCTTGAACGAATGGAGCATCCATAGATACATGTCTACCTGAAATCTTCATGGTATCAACAACCTCACCTGCAGTAACTTCCAACACCTCTGCTAACTCTTCAGGAGAAGGCTCTCTTTCGAATTTTTGTTCCAATTCAGAGAAAGTTTTACTGATCTTGTTGAGTGATCCTACCCTATTTAAGGGTAATCTTACAATTCTGGATTGCTCGGCAAGTGCTTGAAGAATGGATTGTCTTATCCACCAAACAGCATAAGAGATGAATTTGAAACCTCTAGTCTCATCAAATCTTTGCGCAGCCTTGATAAGGCCAAGATTTCCTTCATTGATAAGATCTCCAAGAGAAAGACCTTGGTTTTGATATTGCTTGGCTACAGAAACCACGAATCTTAAGTTTGCCTTGGTCAATTTCTCCAATGCCAATTGATCCCCTTCTCTGATGCGTTTTGCAAGCACCACCTCTTCATCTGCTGTCAATAGATCAACCTTTCCTATCTCCTGAAGGTATTTATCAAGGGACTGGGATTCTCTGTTGGTAATCTGTTTGCTAATTTTTAGCTGCCTCATTCAAGAATATTTTTGCGGTTAAGAACGAATAGTATAACAGAAATAGTTCTAATTAAAGTTCAAAGTAATAAAATACAACATTGAACTTAATCTTTTTTATCAGATTTTTCTGGTTTTGGTAACAATACTTTTCTGGATAGTTTAAACTTTCCTGTTTTTTTATCAACATCAATAAGTTTAACAACTATTTCCTCGCCTGGTTCTAAAACTCCTTCCATATTTTCAATCCTTTCCCACTTAATCTCGGAAATATGAAGAAGCCCATCTTTGCCAGGCATGAATTCCACAAATGCACCGAATGGCATGATATTTTTTACTTTACCAGTATATGTTTCACCTATTTCAGGTTGAGCAACTATAGCTTTGATCCTTGAAACTGCTGCATCCATTGAGTCCTGATTATTAGAGAAAATATTGATTTTCCCTGCATTATCTTTTTCTTCAATTACAATTGTAGCACCAGTATCTTTTTGAATCTCCTGGATTACTTTACCACCTGGGCCAATAACAGCTCCAATAAGTTCTTTTGGAATTGTCATTATGAAAGATCTAGGTGTATGTGGCTTGAGCTCAGCTTTTGGTGCTGACAAAGTTTTATTTATCTCATCCAAAATATGAAGTCTGCCTTTTTTGGCCTGATACAATGCCTCTTTCAATACATTATAATCCAAGCCTTCTACTTTAAGATCCATCTGACAAGCAGTAATTCCTTTTGCTGTACCTGTCACTTTAAAGTCCATATCTCCAAGATGATCCTCATCCCCAAGAATATCAGATAATATAGAATAATTCCCTGTTTTGGCATCAGAGATCATTCCCATTGCAATTCCAGTTACAGGTGATTTGATCTGTATACCTGCATCCATCAGGGCAAGGGATCCAGCACATACTGTTGCCATAGAAGATGAGCCATTGGATTCCAATATATCAGAAACAATTCTTATTGTATATGGATTTTCATCATCTTTAGGCAAAACCTTTTTCAGTGCCCTCATGGCCAAGTTTCCGTGGCCTACCTCTCTTCTACCTGGCCCTCTGTTAATTTTAACCTCTCCAGTTGAAAAACCAGGGAAATTATAATGCAAAAAGAACTTATTGTATCCGGAAATCATAGCGCCGTCTACCATCTGTTCATCCATTTTTGTACCTAAAGTACAAGTGGTAATCGATTGTGTTTCTCCTCTGGTAAATACAGCTGACCCATGGGCAGAAGGTAAATAATCAACGACAGACCAAATAGGCCTAACCTCATCCAACTTTCTTCCGTCAAGTCTTTTTTTCTCATTCAGCGTAAGGTTTCTTGCAGCCTCTTTATGAATTTTGCTGAAGTATGGCCCAATCAAGGATGCTTCATATTCATGTTCCTCTCCAAGACTTTCGATAAAACCTTCTTTTATGGCCTTGATTAACTCAGATCTTTCTGATTTATTTGCAATTTGTTTGCTAACTACATCATAACAAGGCTGATATAACTCAGCGTGCATTTTCTCATAAAGTGCCGGATCAGATTTTTCGTGACTATATTCACGCTTTACTTCTTTACCTACGGCAATGGTCAATTCTTTCTGAACCTGACAGTGTCTTTTGATTTCTTCATGCGCAAGCTGCATGGCTTCCACCATTTCATCTTCAGAAATCTCATCCGCTTCACCTTCAACCATCAATATATATTCCTCGGAACCTGCGACTATAAATTCCAGAGAAGCTTTTTCCAGTTGTGTAGGTGATGGATTGAGTATGAGTTTACCATCGATTTTCGCAATACGAACTTCTGAGATAGGTCCGTTGAAAGGAATATCAGAAACAGCAAGAGCAGCAGATGCAGCCAAGCCTGCGAGACAATCAGGTAATACGTCAGCATCTGCAGACATAAGAGTTATGGCTATCTGGGTATCAGCATGGTAATCACTTGGAAAAATAGGTCGTATAGCCCTATCCACGATTCTACTAATCAGAATTTCATAATCTGAAAGTCTGCCTTCACGTTTTAAAAATCCTCCAGGAATCTTTCCTGAAGCAGCAAATTTTTCTTGATAATCTACTGACATCGGAAGGAAATCTACTCCTTCTCCAGCCTCTTTTTTGGACATAGCGGTTGCTAAAAGCATCGCATTTCCCATTTTTACTACAACAGCACCATCAGCCTGCTTGGCCAATGCCCCTGTTTCAATAATGATTTCTCTACCATCCTGTAAGGTGATAGTTTTAGAAATTACGTTAGGTAACATACAGTTTTGTTAAAATAATTAAGCTAAGATTTAAAAGTAAGGTTTAATATCGTGGGGAGGTAAAAAAGTAAGGTCCTCATCATGAGAACCTTACATTCAATCTGGTATTATTTTCTAATTCCAAGTTCAGCAATAATTGCTCTATATCTTTCGATATCGTTTTTGATCAAATAGTTAAGTAAGCTTCTTCTCTTACCAACTAATTTTAAAAGACTCAATCTTGAGGAATGATCCTTTTTGTTAATTTTCAAATGCTCTGTCAGGTGCTGAATTCTGTAAGTAAACAACGCAATCTGTGATTCCGGTGATCCTGTGTCAGTTTCAGACTTTAACCTGCCATGATTTTTGAAAAGATCTGCTTTTTTCTCTGCGGATAAATACATGTCTAGCTAAATTTTAGATTTTTAAACAGCCACAAAGGTAAAACTATTATTCCAAATTTAAAAATGCGTATAATCATTTAGAAAACATTCGTTTGATCGGATTCGTGATCTTTTTAAAGAATTCCACATAAATATCTGCTTCAAATAACCTTGCATCTTTTCTTGCTTGTTTTAAGAAAAACAGTCCAAAGGGCAACAACACTAGATTTGAAAACCAAGTGCCAAAAATAGGGTCAGTTATTGCTTCTTTAGCCCACTTTTCACCTGTAATGGTCAGCATGTAATAAACGATAAAGAATATAATTGAAAGCAAAACAGGCATCCCCAAGCCTCCTTTTTTTATGATAGCGCCAAGAGGAGCTCCTATCATAAACATCACTATACATGCAAACGCAGTGGTGTACTTCTGATACCAAGCAATCTGAAATCTTCTGTATTCCCTTTCAAGGTTATCTATTTGAGTGATTTTTGTGTTGAAATTATTCTTTACCGTACGTGCATTATTCAAAGCTACTGTAGCAGCTCTAGGCTTGTAATTACCAGCCTCTATGATCGAATCCAACTTTAACTTTTGTTCAGAAGTAAACTCAGAAACGCCTTTGCCTTTACTAGCCACCGTAGAGTCAGGTGTTTTACCTTCCTCCAAGCTGTCTATTCGAATAGATGGTCTCTGAAAATCTCCATCCGGGAGTTTTTGAAGCTTTTGTCTAAAGTTTGAAGTTGTATCTCTTTTTTCAATACTACCCTCAACAGCTTTTGGAAGTGTGTCCAAATTATTAGGCAAATTAACAACTCCAAGTGAATCCTCTAACATCCTCATCTCTTCCCTAGCTACAGAGTCTATGGCCATGAGACTTGAATCAATTTTTGCAGCTTCCACCCCCACACTTAGCAAGCTGTCTTCTTTTTTATCTTTCCTAAGTTTAACCCTTACTTCCCTTAGTGAATCATAAACAGCCTTCCCTTTCACTATATCCTTGGGAGGATTTATCTTTCTATTTCTGGTGAAATAAGAGTATGACGATTCGGTGGTCAAATAATTATAATAAATGATTTGGTTAATTTCACTGGCCATTGAATCAAGTCCATCCCTTAGCTGTGCTATATTTTTAATAGATCTATTTGTGGACCAAAGATCTTCTGGAGTACGGTTCATCTGAAAAGATTCAAGATTAAAAACCATTTGATTTTCAGAAAAATTAGTTCTGCTGAAATCTACCGGTTTTTCGGTAATTCCTCTTTGAGCCCTGGATTCTTTATAGCTAATACCATTATACAACGTCAATCTCATGTATCTATCATTAAAAAATGACTCCATTCTTCCCGAATCTGCAAGAATGACATTTATATTCCCTTGTCCCTGTGAATGGTCATAAATGATGATATCCTTAAGCCGAACATCATCTACCTTTTTATTTACCTTGATACTGTAATTTGGTATACCTGCATAAAAAACACCTTCTTTGATATCTAAAGCCGGAGATTTCATTCGAATGTCATAAAGTAGGCTAAATGTCTTCAGATTAACCTTCGGTACCAGATAATTATTGGATAAATATGCGAAAATCGTCAATACAATTACAAATATACCAATGGGTCTTAAGGCCCTTAAAAGTGAAATACCACTACTCTTTATAGCTGTCAGTTCAAAGTGCTCTCCTAGGTTCCCAAATGTCATCAGGGAAGACAATAAAACTGCCAGAGGAAGTGCCATTGGTGAAATACTGATAACAAAATAGGAAATCAGTTCGACGTAAATAATAAAATCCAGCCCCTTGCCAAAAATCTCATCAAAATACTTAAGCATGTTTACTGTAAGCAGAATAAAATCTACTACAATAAATGTTAAAAAGAATGGCCCAATAAAAGACCCTAGAATAAGCTTATCAAGTTTTTTCATTCAATAATTATCGCCACTTGCATTCGTTCAACGGCAAAGTTGGCAATAATATTCAAAAATCATTAAAATTTGAATTTATCCTCCTATGATCTCCTTGAGATTGGCAACTAAATTTTCCCAAATGGACTCAAGTTCATCATCTTCATAAGTATCGCTATAGTCAATTACTTTAAGGAAGAGCGTTTGTGTAAGTTCATTTTCTTCTAGTTTGAACTCAATGTAAGCATTATCAGTCTCCTCTAAATTATTGGGATCAAAAAACTCAAATTTCACATGAAAGTTAGTTCTCATAGCGACGATCTTCGCATAATGATCTTCCCCATCGTAATCAAACTTATAAGTTTTATCTTCATTTATAGATACATCATCAGCATACCATTCCGACAATCCGCTTGCAGAACTTAAATAAGGAAATAATATTTTCCTTGAAGTATTGATTTGATAATCAGCGACAAATTTATTCTTTACCATTTTCTTTAAATTTTAGATGACAAAAAAACAGTTTTTTTGCGTAGATAAGTTTGCAATTCAGAAGTCAAGACCTCATATTTGCATTCCCATTTGGCGAGGTAGCTCAGATGGTTAGAGCGCAGGATTCATAACCCTGAGGTCGGCAGTTCGATTCTGCTCCTCGCTACTTAAGCCCCACTTTTGGGGCTTTTTTTATACCAGCTGTTTTATACAATGTACTGTGTTTACGTTTTATATTCTTTCAAGTATCATAGATCATACACTGGAATGACTTCTGATCTTATCACAAGGTTCAAATTCCACAATGAATTCTCGACTAAAGGGCATACAATCTGATACAGACCTTGGTATTGTATACACTTTGAATTTTTTAATTCGAAATCCCAAGCTCTTAGAAGAGAAAAAGAACCCAAGACCGGGAAAGGAAGGGATTGGATAAAAGACCAAATACTTCCTAAATACATCTAGCGCAGGATTTATATCCCTGCCTGACAGTAGGCAGGCGCCGCGGCGGACGGCAGTTCGTCCCGATAGCTATCGGGAGCTCCTCGCTACTTAAGCCCCACTTTTGGGGCTTTTTTTTATACCAGCTGTTTTACACAATGTACTGTGTTTACGTTTTATATTCTTTCAAATAAATTTTTTAGATTTTTCAACTACGCTATGTGTAAATTGAATATCTCTCTAGCAAAAAACCAATCCCAAAATCATGCAAAATCTGATGACAAGGTATTGGCTTCTCGAGTTTCTGTACAATTGTAATATAATAAAATTTCACCAAACAGCTTCGAAAACTCAAAATATATGGCATAAAAAAAGCCCCGAATTTCGGGGCTTAAATTATCAAGTAATTGAGTGCGCTCTTACTTAACTTTATCAACAACAGCTTTGAATGCTTCTGGATGATTCATAGCAAGGTCTGCAAGAACTTTTCTGTTCAATTCAATACCAGCTTTTTTTACCATTCCCATAAATTGTGAATAAGAAATACCATACTCTCTGGCTCCGGCATTGATACGCATGATCCATAGAGCTCTGAATTCTCTTTTCTTAACTCTTCTATCCCTGTAGGCGTACTGAAGACCTTTTTCATATTTGTTTTTGGCTACAGTCCAAACATTTTTACCTCTTCCGAAGTAGCCTTTAGTTGCTTTGAGTACCTTTTTTCTTCTTGCTCTTGAAGCAACTGCATTTACTGATCTTGGCATAATGATTTAATTTTTTGACCCTAGGTGCCTTTCGGTCTTTTTTACCTCAGCGTCTGGTGAATAATATAACCTTTAATTTAATTTTTGAAGAATCTGAGAATTATTTACCAATTCTCAACATTGCTTTTACTCTTCCTTCATCTGTCTCATGAACTTCTCCCATTTTGGTAAGATTTCTCTTCCTCTTCGTAGATTTCTTTGTCAGAATATGGCTTTTATAAGCATGTTTTCTTCTGATTTTCCCGGTTGCTGAAAGCTTGAACCGTTTTTTTGCACCTGATTTGGTTTTTACTTTAGGCATAGCTGTATTTATTTGTTGATTTATTTTTTACTGGCTTTTGGAGAGAGAAAAAGGAACATCCTTTTCCCTTCAAGTTTTGGCAATTGCTCTACCTGAGCGTACTCTTCGAGTTCCTGCGCAAATCTCAACAATAACATTTCACCCCTTTCTTTGAAGACAATAGACCTTCCTACGAAATGCACATAGGCCTTTACCTTAGCTCCTTCTTTCAGAAATCCAATCGCATGCTTTAATTTAAAATTAAAATCGTGGTCATCTGTATTAGGACCAAACCTGATTTCCTTCAAAACAGTCTTAGAGGCATTGGCTTTAATTTCCTTTTGCTTCTTTTTCTGTTCGTATTTAAACTTAGCATAATCTATCACCTTACATACAGGTGGACTAGCATTGGGGGAAATTTCTACGAGATCAAGATCGTTTTCCTGAGCTATTTTGATTGCTTGAGCGGTCGGCAATACGGCATTTCCTCCATCTACGAAGTCGCCTACTACCCTCACTTCCCTAGCTCTTATTTTCTCATTGACCTTGTAAGGTTCTTCTTGTCTCTGTCTGAACGGTGTTCTTCCTCTCAAAATTTTTTGGTTGTTTTAATGAAATTGCCTGCAAATATCTTAATTATTTCGAGATTTAAAAAATCTCATTCTTATAATGTACTATTATTTATGTTCCAGGGATTCTTTTATGATTCCTTTGAAATAATCAGCAAACTCCTCCACGGAAAGACTTCCAATGTCTCCTTCTCCATGTTTTCTGATTGAAATCTTTCCTTCCGCCTGTTCTTTTTCTCCTACAATCAACATGAAAGGAATCTTCTTAACCTCTGCATCCCTGATTTTTCTACCAATTTTTTCGTCTCGATTATCGATGACTCCTACTATATCCATTTCATCAAGCTTGGCTTTTAAATCCTCCGCATAGGAAATATACTTTTCAGATATTGGTAAAATTGAAATCTGTTCAGGAGATAACCAAAGCGGGAAGTTTCCTGCACAATGTTCGATCAAAACAGCTACAAACCTTTCCAATGATCCAAAAGGTGCCCTATGAATCATGACAGGTCTGTGTTTTTGATTATCAGAACCTATATATTCCAACTGAAATCTCTCCGGAAGGTTATAATCAACCTGTATGGTTCCTAATTGCCATTTTCTACCTAACGCATCTTTTACCATAAAGTCCAACTTGGGACCGTAAAAAGCAGCCTCACCAAGTTCCGTGACCGTCTTCATTCCTCTTTCGGCAGAAGCCTCTATAATGGCAGATTCGGCTTTTTCCCAAGCTTCATCCGAGCCTATATATTTACTTCTATTATCCGGGTCTCTGAGTGAAATCTGTGCGGTAAAATCTTCGAAACCTAAGGCTTGAAAGACATATAATACCAAATCAATTACTTTAATGAACTCTTCTTTTACCTGATCTGGACGGCAGAATATATGCGCATCATCCTGTGTAAACCCTCTTACCCTAGTCAAGCCGTGAAGCTCTCCACTTTGCTCGTATCGATAAACAGTGCCAAATTCAGCATATCTTACCGGTAGATCTTTATAAGATCTTGGTTTATGTTTATAAATTTCACAGTGATGTGGGCAGTTCATAGGTTTCAGGAGAAACTCCTCCCCTTCATTCGGTGTTGCGATAGGCTGAAAAGAATCCTTACCATACTTCTCGTAATGACCTGAAGTTTCATAGAGAGCTTTATGACCTATATGTGGGGTCACGACCTGCTGATAGCCCGACTTGTCTTGGGCTTTTTTCATGAAATTGATCAGGCGCTCACGAAGTAAGGTTCCCTTAGGCAACCATAAAGGAAGACCCATCCCCACTTTTTCAGAGAAAGTAAACAACTCAAGTTCTCTACCTAGCTTCCTATGGTCACGTTTCTTGGCCTCCTCGAGCATATGTAGGTACTCTTGCAATTCTTTGGCCTTTGGAAAAGTGATCCCATAAATTCTGGTCAGCATTTTGTTTTTCTCATCTCCTCTCCAGTAAGCTCCTGCAATATTCAAGAGTTTAGTAGCTTTGATGAAACCGGTATTAGGAATATGGGGACCTCTGCAAAGGTCTACAAAATTTCCCTGCTCATAAAAAGTGATTGTACCGTCTTCTAAACCTTCCAATAAATCTAGTTTATACTCATCACCTTTTTCAGTAAAATAGGCGACAGCATCTTCTTTGCTTATTTCTTTTCGAATATATTCATTCTTTTGACGGGCAAGCTCAAGCATCTTGGCTTCGATTTTCTCCAGTTCGGAACCATCAAGAGATTTATCTCCAAAGTCCACGTCATAATAAAATCCACTTTCAATTGGGGGCCCTATACCTAGCTTTACACCAGGATAAAGCGCTTCCAATGCTTCTGCCATTAAGTGGGCAGAGGAATGCCAAAATGTGTTTTTCCCTTCAGGATCATTCCAAGTCAATAATTGAACTTCAGAATCTTTTTCTATACCCCGGTTAGAATCCCAAACTTCTCCGTTTACTTTTGCTGCAAGTACATTTCTGGCTAGACCCTCGCTGATACTAAGTGCAATCTGTAGCCCGGAAACTCCTTTTTCATACTCCCTTACCGATCCATCCGGCAGGGTAATTTTAATTTGTTGGTTAGACATTTAAAGAATTTGATAAATGAAACATGGCATCTTTACAAACAGATGCTTTTTAGACCTGCAAATATGCAAATTGATTATGGGTTTACGAAAACTTATAGAAATAAGCTTGGTTTATTTTTCATGAGCGTCTATATATATTTGCCAACTCAATCAGACAAAATATGACTTTCCAGATAATTATAATTGGCGGTGGAATTGTAGGCTTGGCTACAGGGCTTAAACTCCTTCAAAAAAACCCAAGGCTGAAAATTGCCATTATTGAAAAGGAAACTGAAGTTGCAAAGCATCAGACTGGCAATAACAGTGGCGTAATCCATTCGGGACTGTATTATAAACCCGGTTCTCTTAAGGCAATAAACTGTATCAAAGGTTACCATGAACTAATTAAGTTCTGTCAAGAGGAGCATATTCCTTTCGAATTGACAGGGAAGGTAGTCGTAGCCACCCGCAAAGAACAGGTTCCAATTCTAAATAGTCTCCTTAAGCGGGGTATTGAAAATGGATTAGAAGGAACACGATCCATCACCTTGGATGAACTTAAACAATTTGAGCCCTATTGTGCCGGAGTGGCTGCCATACATGTACCTCAGACCGGAATAGTTGATTATAAATTGGTCGCAGAAAAATACGCAATGAAATTTCAGGAATTGGGTGGTGAAATTTTTCTAAATCACAAGGTAGACGCTATCAAACAAGCTGGGAAGACTTCCATTATCCAAACTTCCCAAGGGGATTTTCAAACTGACTTGACCATCAATTGTGCCGGTCTTTATTCTGACAAGGTGGCTCAAATGAGTCAGAAAGAATCTTTGGATGTCAAAATCATTCCTTTCCGCGGAGAATATTACAAACTCAAAAAAGAAAGGGAATACTTGGTCAAAAACCTGATTTACCCGGTTCCGGATCCTAATTTCCCGTTTTTAGGAGTACACTTTACCCGCATGATGAAGGGAGGCGTGGAAGCAGGGCCAAACGCTGTTTTGGCTTTCAAAAGGGAGGGGTATAAAAGGTCACAGGTGAATTTAGGCGAATTATCCGAAACACTGGCTTGGCCTGGCTTTCAAAAAGTAGCTGCCAAATACTGGAAAACCGGTTTTGGAGAGCTTTACCGCTCATTTTCAAAAACTGCTTTCACTAATGCCTTAAAAGAATTGATTCCCGATATTCAGGAGTCTGATCTCGTGGTTGGCGGTGCAGGTGTACGTGCCCAAGCATGTGACAAGACTGGCGGGCTTTTGGATGATTTTAGCATCAAGGAAAATGAATTTTCTATTAATGTACTAAATGCCCCCTCTCCTGCTGCAACGAGCTCACTTTCTATTGGTGATACTGTCTCGGAATTGGCTTTGAAGAGATTTTGAAATAGAAGCAAGAGCCTAGAAGCGAGATATTAGACTTTAACATTGATAACTGGAATTGGATTTCAGATTTGGGAAATGTTTCAACTTCTCGCTCTAGTCTTGATTCTCTGCTCTACTCAATTATTTGATTTACATAAGAATTGATTTGAATAAAATTAATATCTGAAGTGTAAATCTTATAGTTTTGCACAAAGAAACTATGTTTCTTATGCTTACTCTCACCACCTTACCCATGTACAAAAAATTAATCATCTATTTCAACCTGCCTAAATCCCATTCATCAAAGTCAAAATTTTGCTTGAAATTTACTGGCCTTACAATCGTTCTTCTTTTTATTTTTATTGGTAAAGGAAGAAGTCAAACAGAAACACCCACAAATTTGACTCATTTCAGGGGCAATATCAGTGTTACCAACAATGGCCTTTCACTGATTCCTGCATTTTCTTTGAACAGGCCTGCCGCAATATTTGAATTGTCACTTGGAGGAGAACGCCTGAGCTTTGACCCGGAAATGCGTTTTGCACTGGATGGTGAACCCTGGTCCTTCATTCTTTGGTGGAGATATAAGCTTGTGAAAAGTAAAAAATTCAACCTTCATGTGGGTGCTCACCCTGCTTATATTTTTGAACATGCAATGGTAGAAGATGAAAACGGGAATATGGTTGAGTCCATGAAAGTCAACCGTTTTTTTGCGGGAGAGATATCTCCCAGTTACAGTTTCAACGAAAACAATAAAATTACATTCCTATATCTACAAGGAAGAAGCTTGGGCAAAAGTCCTACAGATATTAATCAGTTTATAGCGTTGGGTACTTCCCACACCAATCTAAGACTTTCAGAGAAATTCTTTCTAAATGCCAAACCACAACTCTTTTACCTCAAGATGAATGAGAAAGACGGATATTTCGCGAGTGGTTCATTTCTGATCGGAAAAAAGGACTTTCCCATTTCCATAGGATCTATTATCAGTAAAATAATCGTTTCTGAAATAGACGTAGACAATTGGATTTGGAACGTGAGCTTGGTCTATTCATTTAATAATGAGTTTGTGAAGAGATCAAATCCGATACTTTAAATTTATGCATGTGATTTAAGCGGATTTTGAAATAAGTTAGAAATACAGTTGAAATATTATAGAAATAAGGTTGAAATAAATTCCAGGGCCAGCCCAGAATCTTAAATAGCTTTGCTGATATGGGAACTTATATCGCCGAAGGCATATATCCATCTATTTCGCGAAGCGTATATCATTTAAATATCGCCGAAGGCATATTTCTATTTATTTCGCAAAGCAAATATCCATTAAGCAATGAGAGAAGTTAAAATTCATAACCTTCATTTGAAAATAGAATTATGAACAAACCTGAATCACTTGAAGAATTTTACAAAAGGAAATTCAGTTGGCTACCTGAGAATATCCGAAATGACATCGGACATTTCAATATGTTCAGTTTGGAGCCCTACTCCCACGGAAAGCAAAGCACTATTCCCTATCGTCGTCGTGATTTTTATAAAATCATGTTAGTCAAAGGCAATAGCTCTGTGTACTATGCCGATCAGGTCATTGAAGTCAAAAAACAGGCACTCTCTTTTTCCAATCCCCTGATCCCCTACAAATGGGAGCATCATGAGCAACTCAAAGGTCAATACTGCATTTTCAATCAGCACTTTATGAGTCAGTTTGGAAAAATCATGCAGTATGAGCTGTTCCAACCTACCGGAAACCATATTTTTGAGCTGAATGACGAACAGATGGCTGAAATCGAATCCATCTTCCAAAGGATGGAAAAAGAATTCAAATCGGAATACAAATACAAATACGACAGCATCCGTAACCTGATTTTTGAATTGATCCATTATGGACTCAAACTACAGCCCAATACCCTGACAGACCGACAACCATTCAATGCCTCCCAAAGGATTTCAGCCATGTTTATGGAATTGTTGGAGCGTCAGTTTCCTATTGAAGAAAACCATCCTAAAATCGGATTGCGCTCTGCATCAGATTATGCCGAGCATATCAATGTGCATGTCAACCACCTCAACCGTGCTGTAAAAGAAAATACCGGAAAAACCACTTCTCAAGTAATCGCAGAAAGGTTGGTACAGGAAGCCAAAGTCTTACTCAAGCACAGCCAATGGAATGTGGGAGAAATTGCCTATGCCCTTGGCTTTACAGAAGTAACGCATTTCAATAATTTTTTCAAGAAACATGTGGATACCAGTCCTTTGAAGTTTAGGGAGGGGTGAAAAGTAACCTTTTCTATTCTGTTTGATTTTCGTAATTGATTGTTTGTTTGCCATTATTTTGTTGATACAGATAACCTTAAATTTCATACATCTAAAACAACTTACACCATGACACAATCAAATATCAGCCCCCCTCAGACAGACAGGAGAAGCTTTTTAAAAGTCGGTGCTACGTTTAGTGCAGCTTTATTAGGCGCTTCTACACTAGCAAATGCCTTTGGTGAAAAATCCAGAATGAATAATTCCATAAAGGGCAACATCACTAAAATGCGTACGCTCGGTTCAGGGAAACATAGCCTGGAAGTGACTGCTTTGGGTCTAGGATGTATGGGTATGAGTTACCATAGAGGTCTGATCCCCAACAAAGAAGCCAGCATAGCCCTGATGCGTAAAGCCGTGGATATGGGAGTAACTTTATTTGACACTGCGGAAGTGTATGGAGCTTATACCAATGAAATCTTGGTCGGTGAGGCTATCTCCCAATTTAAAAATGACATTTCCATTACAACCAAGTTCGGATTCAACATCGAAAAAGGAAATATGGCAGGTCTCAACAGCCGTCCTGAACAAATCCGAAAAGTAGCAGAAGAGTCCTTGAAAAGGTTAAAAATCGATGTGATTGACCTTTTCTATCAACACAGGCAGGATCCAAAGGTACCTGTTGAAGATGTGGCAGGTACAGTAAAAGATCTGATCCAGGAAGGTAAAGTAAAGAATTTTGGCTTGAGCGAAGTCAGTGTTGAGACGATAAGAAAAGCGCATGCTATCCAACCTTTAACAGCCATTCAAAGTGAATATCATCTGATGTGGAAAAAACCGGAAGAGGGAGTTTTAGCTGTTTGTGAAGAGCTTGGGATCGGTTTTGTTCCTTATAGCCCCATGAACAGAGGCTACCTTACCGGCATGCTCAATGGGCAGACTAATTTTTATGCCGCCAATGATAACCGGGCGGGTTTACCTAGGTTTCAAAGAGAAGCCATGATTGCCAATTGGCCTATTGTGGAATTCATATCCAACTTTGGTCATCAAAGAGGCCTCACTCCTACCCAGGTGGCCTTGGCTTGGTTGATGCATCAAAAGCCTTGGATTGTGCCGATCCCTGGGACAACTAAAATATCGCATCTACAGGAAAACATGGCTGTTGCTGATATTCAATTTTCCTCTGAGGAAATCCGTGAAATTGATGATGCGGTATCCAAAATTACCATTTATGGGGATCGATATACTCCGGTTGAGCAAGAGCGGGTAGCGAATTGATCTAATCTTTATAGTAAAAAGTTCGGACTCCTGATCGATATCGGTACGGGAGGGTTGGACTATCAGAAACCTGATCCCATGGGCTTAAACATCATTTCCGGATTGAATCAAAATCAAGTATTTTGTATTGGTTTCATTTACCATTGAAGAAGCCAATATTGTAGTTTAAATCCTATCCAGGGAATCCAAACCCTGTTTTTATTTGAAAAGAAGGATCCTTATTTTAACTTTCAGTATGAATCACAATCAAAAAGCAGACTTCTATCAAACCTTGATCGGTTATTTTGAGAAAATGATTCCTATAAGAATGAAACAAATTAAAAAATTGATTTGGGGCCTTTTGAGCTTGTTCACCATGACTTTTGGCGCCCAAGCCCAAACTATCCATTTTGAAGGAAAGGAATTTGAGATTTCCCATGTGATGACATCTGTCGTCCGGTTAAATGGGGAAGAAGTGCTCAGAGTGGAAAGGGATTTGGAATCCTTGCCATTTGATTTCGAAAGAATGGGTGAGACTGTAGATGAGCCTACCTTTCTCAAATTGAAAGGAGTGAATCTGGAAAATGGCACCGTGGAAGTAAAAGTTTTGAGTCGATTGTTACCGACAGCCCCTCCTTTTACCCGTGGGTTTATCGGACTTGCCTATAGGATTGATGAGGACAATACTGCCTATGAGTCTATCTATATCCGTCCTACAAACGGAAGAACGGACGATCAGTTTCGAAGAAACCATACCGTGCAATACTATGCTTATCCTGACTTTAAATTTGACAGGCTAAGAGCTGAATCCAATGGGGAATATGAAACCTATGCCGATATCGGATTGGACGAGTGGATTACGGTCCGAATAGAATTTAGGGACAAATCAGCCAAACTATTTCTCAATGATCAAAAATCCCCGGCCCTTATCGTACAGGAAATGTTAGGATCAACTTCATCAGGTTCAATCGGGCTTTGGGTGGATATAGGAACAGAAGGATTTTTTAAGGATTTAAAGGTGATTGAATTAACTCAATCTTATGAAGGCAGCCATTTTAAACAGTCCCGGGCAAGCTGATAATTTCATTTTTGGAAGAGAGATCAATTCCGATACCGAACAAGGATGAGGTTTTGGTCCAAGTAAGAGCTTTTGGACTCAACAGGTCCGAACTGATGACCCGAAAGGGACTTTCCCCTCATGTGAAATTTCCAAGGGTTTCGGATTTCTTTATTAATCCAAAATAATATGCTATCAAAGAGGTGTCTTGATCCTCCTTCACAAAAGCTTGTTTGATTTTCGTAATTCTTTGTTTGCTTGTCATTATTTTAAGAAATTGGATCAATCTACATTTGATCCATCATAAATAAGTTACAAGTTGAAACAAGCCGAAATACCAATGAAAAAGTACATCTTCATATTTACCCTATTTCTAATAAGCGCAAACTACGTTAATGCGCAATCTTCTAAAGAACAAGAAATCATCCAACTTTCCATGGACAAGTGGCAGTGGATGGCGGATAAAGACATTGAAAAACTCACTCCCCTATTCCATCCACAAGCCAAATTTGTCCACATGAGCGGTACCTGAACTACGCCAAGAGAGCTTGAAATCATAGAAACTGGAAGCATTTGGTATAAGTAAGCGGATATTCATGATTCAGCTGTCGAGTTGGTAGGAAATACTGCTATTGTTTGGAACCGAATCACGCTACATGCAGTAGTCCGCGAAAATGAGGTTTCAACAGAATTTACAGTAACTGAAGTATACCAAAAAGAGGACTCAGTTTGGAAAATGCTGGCATTGACTTTCAGTAGTGTCCGGGATACGCATGAGATTGAGAAATAATGAATGAAAACTGATAACAATAGCAATCCATCTTTTGAATTCGTAAATTGTCTTTGTCTCCATTATCCTTGAATAAATCGAAAAAATGAATCCTACTTCCGAAAAACTCAACCGCCGGTCCTTTCTCAAAGTATCCGCTCTCGCAGGAGGTGGGTTATTTTTGAGTGTGGGTTGGTTGGCAGGATGTAAACCGGATTCCAAAGAAGACCTTCTTGGAATGCCGGAAGAGTGGATCAGGATCAATGGGTTTATTCGAATAGGTGATAATGGACTGATTACCATCATGTCTCCCAATCCTGAAGGAGGACAGAATGTCAAAACAGGCATGCCGATGATTGTTGCCGAAGAATTGGATGCTGACTGGCCCAAAGTCTTGGTGGAACAGGCACCTTTAGACACCGACAATTTTACCCGTCAATTTATTGGTGGATCTCAGGCCATCAGAATGGGATGGAATGTTCTTCGGAATGCGGGAGCTACGGCAAGACAACTTTTGGTAAATGCCGCTGCTCAAACCTGGAATGTGCCTGCTAGTGAAATCACGACAAAAATGGGGATGATCTATCATCAGGGAAGTGGTAAAAAAGCCCATTATGGTGAAATGGCTTCTTTGGCAGCCACGCTCCCATTGCCGGAAAATGTCCAATTGAAAGAACAGAAAGCCTATACCATTATCGGTACTTCCCGAAAAAATGTAGATGCTAAAAATATAGTCACCGGAAAACCGCTTTTTGGTATAGATTACAAAAAAGAGGGAATGTTGATTGCCATGATCATTCATCCACCGGCTCATGGGATGAGATTGAAATCATTCGATGATTCAAAGGCCAGAAACCTTCCGGGCATCAGAGAAATTTTCCCCATCAAATCTCATGAGGACGGTTATGAACGCACTTTTTTTGATACTACCAGTTTTACTGATCTTGTAGCCATCGTTGGCAATTCGACCTGGGAAGTACTGAATGCCAAAAAAGCCGTAAGTGTGGAATGGGAAAATTTTGGTACCTATCAGGAAAAAAGGGACTGGAACGGGAGAAAGGAGATGAGGACGATCCCGGGCGGTCTGGAAAGTGAGCCAGAACAATTGGCTAAAATGAACGACGTAGCCAGCAAGGCGAAGACCGTACGCAAAGACGGAAATCCTGAGATGGCCTTTCGAAATGCCTCCAAGGTAATCGAACGCACATATAATGGGCCTTTCTTAGCGCACAACTGCATGGAGCCCATGAATTTCTTTGCCCATATCAATGGCAATCAGGTGCATTGTGCCGGACCACTCCAAAAGCCGGAACTTACCGAACAGGCGCTTTCTACACGTCTGGGAATTCCCATAGAAAATATTGAAATCGAAATGACCCGTTTGGGGGGTGGCTATGGTCGACGATCTTACGCGCATTGGTTAATAGAGGCTGCTGTGATTTCACAAAAAGTAAATGCCCCAATCAAGTTGATGTATTCCCGTGAAGATGATATGACCGGGGGAATTTACCGACCTATGTACCAGGCTACCTATCGTGCTGCTTTAGACAAGGACAACAACCTGATCGGATTCCATGTCAATGCAGGTGGATTGGTGGAACCCCCAATATACCCGGACAGGTTTCCTGCTGGTGCAGTTGAAAATTATTGGGTAGAGGAATGGACTGTATCTTCCAACATTACAGTAGGGTCTTTCAGGGCCCCAAGGTCCAATTTTATCGCAGCGGCTGAGCAGTCCTTTTTGGATGAAATTGCAGAGGAAATCGGGAAAGACCCTATTGATTTTCGATTGGAATTATTGAAAAGAGCAAAGGAAAATCCTGTTGGCGAAAACAATGATTACGATCCTGAGCGCTATGCCGGGGTATTGGAGCTGGTAAAAGCCAAATCCAAATGGGGGCAAAACCAAGCCGGGATTTCACGGGGCGTTTCCGCTTATTTCTGTCACAACAGCTACGCTGCACAAGTGCTGGATCTAAGGATTGAAAATGGTCAGGTCAAGGTTGAAAAGGTAACCCAGGCACTGGATTGCGGGCTACTCATCAATCCGGATGCGGCCAAAAATCTTTGTGAAGGGGCTGTTGTGGATGCTATCGGAACAGCCATGTTCGGAGAATTGAAGTTCAATCAGGGAGTCCCGGACAAAAATAATTTTGACCGATACCGCATGATTCGGATGGGTGAAGCGCCAAAAGCGATCGACACCTATTTTGTGGAAAGTCAGGTTGACCCAACAGGCTTAGGGGAACCGGGTTATCCTTCGGTATTTGCTGCATTGGCAAATGCACTTTATCAGGCAAATGGTAAGCGTCTCTATCAACAACCCTTTGCACCCCAGTTAACATAAATATCAATTCCACTAACAATAAATTACTAACATCAATCAAAATTTATGGGGGTTTAAATTAAAAAGAACCTCCCATCGACTTTAAGATTTAAAAGCGAAGATATATGGCAACATTCAACCTCAACATCAACGGTAAAACCCAATCAGTGGATATAGATCCAGCTACACCCATCTTATGGGTATTGAGAGACCATTTGGATTTGGTAGGAACCAAATACGGATGTGGTATAGCACAATGTGGCGCCTGTACTATCATAATGGACGGGAATGCGGTACGTTCCTGCTCTATTCCTGTATCCGCAGCTGAAGGTACTAAAATCACAACGATTGAGGGACTTTCTGAGAAAGTTGATCATCCTGTTCAAAAAGCATGGATGGAACATGATGTGCCACAATGCGGCTATTGCCAGGCTGGTCAGATTATGAGTGCTGTGGCTTTGTTGGAAAATAATCCAAATCCTACCGACGAAGACATTGACAATGCCATGAACGGCAATATATGCCGGTGCGGAACCTATGTGCGTATCAAAAAGGCCATCAAAACTGCCGCCAATTCATAATCCAAAATCACCTGACCATGACAATCATTAAAACCAAACTCAATAGAAGATCCTTTTTAAAAGCATCTGCCTTGGCAGGCGGAGGGATGATACTCAGTTTCAGTTGGCTGACTGGATGTAAACCTACAGCGGAACAGGAAGCCCTTGGCTTACCTGATGAATGGTTTGAGCTGAACAGTTATATCAAAATCGGTGACAATGGACGTGTAACACTTTTTTCTCCTAATCCTGAATTTGGATCCAATGTCAAAACCTCAATGCCCATGATCTTGGCAGATGAATTGGATGTGGATTGGAGTAATGTGATTGTGGAGCAGGCAGATTTTTACCCCGAACGCTATGAAAGGCAATTTACAGGAGGTAGCCAAGGTATTCGGCAGGGATGGAATCCATTAAGGGCAGCTGGAGCAGCAGCAAGATATTTGTTGGTAGCCGCAGCAGCGCAGACCTGGGAGGTATCAGCAGATGAAATAAAAACTTCAAAGGGAATCATTGAACACAAAGGAAGTGGCAAGAAAGCTCATTATGGAGAAATGGCTTCTATGGCTGCAACCATTGAAGTTCCGGTAGAAGTCAAGTTGAAGGATATCAAAGACTTCAATATCATAGGCACATCCAAGAAAAATGTAGATATAGAAAAAATCATTACCGGCAAACCTATGTTTGCCATGGATTATAAACAAGAGGGGACGTTGGTTTCGGCCATTGTGCATCCTCCAGCATTTGGCATGCAGCTGAAAACATTTGATGGAGAGTCAATCAAATCTATGTCCGGTATCAAAGATGTTTTCAGTTTTCATGTCCACAGTGATGGTTATGTTCAAAATGCTTTTGACACCACTACCCATCAGGAAATGGTAGCCATTGTAGGAAACAGCACCTGGGAAGTCCTACAGGCTAAAAAAGCACTTCAAGTTGAATGGGAGAAAGCACCTGACAAAGAAATTACCGTATCAGGATGGGGTGGAAATCAATCTAAAGTAAAAATACCTTCAGGGCTTGAAAATACTGACGGACACTTGGCAAGAATGGAAGAATATTCCAAAAAACCAGCCAACGTGCTTCGAAAGGATGGAAATCCGGAAGAGGCATTTCAGAAAGCTGCCAAAGTATTGGAAAAAACCTACACAGCCCCTTATCTCGCCCACAACTGTATGGAGCCTGTCAACTGTTATGCCCACGTAACTGCGGACAAAGCTGAAATTTACGGTCCTACACAGGCACCTGAATTTATTATAAATACACTTTCAGAAAGATTGGGACTTCCAAAAGATAAAATCCAAATAAATTTGGCCAGGATGGGCGGTGGTTTTGGGCAAAGGGCTTATTCCCATCATATGGTGGAAGCAGCCGTAATTTCCCAAAAAGTCGGGGCCCCAGTTAAAATGATGTACACCCGGGAGGATGACATGACTTATGGGATTTATCGTCCTACCTACACCGCTACCTACAGAGCCGCTATTGATGAAAACGGAAAACTAACGGCTATTCATGTAAAGGCAGGCGGAATTCCAGAAACTCCTATTGCTCCCAACAGGTTTCCTGCCGGAGCTGTAGAAAATTATTTAGCAGAGGGATGGGATATCCCCTCCAATATTACCATTGGTGCTTTCAGGGCACCGAGATCAAATTTTATAGCAAGTGCCGAGCAATCCTTTTTAGATGAATTGGCAGAAGAGTTGGGTAAAGATCCAATTGATTTCCGATTGGAACTGTTAGACAGAGCCACTAAAAATCCTGTAGGAACCAATAACGACTATGACCCCGAACGCTATGCGGGTGTATTGAAATTAGTCAGGGAAAAAGCCAATTGGGACTCCCCAAAAGAAGGAGTTCACCGGGGTGTTTCGGCTTATTTCTGCCATAATTCCTACGTTGCAGAAGTACTCGATTTAAGATTAGAGGGCAACAAACCGGTGGTTGAAAATGTAGTTGCCGCAGTAGATTGCGGAATTGTCATCAATCCTGATGCTGCTTCCAATATGGGAGAAGGTGCTATTGTGGATGGCATTGGAAATGCTTTCTTCGGGGAATTGCCTTTCAAAGATGGAGTACCACAAAAAAACAATTTCAATGATTATAAAATGATCCGTATGTCTGAAGCTCCCAAAAAAATTGAGGTGCATTTTGTTAAAAATGAACATGCACCTACAGGGTTGGGAGAGCCCTTGTTCCCTCCTGTTTTTGCAGCTGTATCCAATGCTCTTTATCAGGCAACCGGGAAAAGGTTCTACACACAACCATTTGGTAAAGAACTGGATAATGTAATGTTAAGGATGTAAAACTTAAAGGTCCCCGCCTTTTTGCGAAAAGGTTCTATCCCCTTGATATCCAAATATGTTAAGGGGATTTTTCTTTGTTGTTTCTATAAAAATCATTAGAAATAAATAGAAGTATCATTTACCAATTGGCCAAAAACTCATCTTTTAATTTCATTTGTAAATCAACTGAATATGCTTTTACCAGCATTTGAGACTTTTAAACCTAAAAATGAAACATTGATTCCTGAATCTGGGTTGTTAATTATAGGTGCTTAATTTTTATTGGCTCTTACATTACAGCTTGCATCAATGATTAGCAATTGATCAAATTCATAAAAAATATTTAAGACTTCAATTTTTAAACAAAAATTGATTGGGTAATAATTATCAAAAAACGACAGCCTTCTGGGCTGTCGTTTTTTTATTTTGATAACATTTCACTTTTTATAAACACATTTTCGAACCAACTTACTATGCCTTTCGCTAGGACTAGCTTTAAGCCTTCAATCTTGGATCTCTCGCTTCTCGTTTCTTGCATCTTGTGTCTAATATCTTATGTCTTATTCAAAAACTCCAAAAACCTCATTTCCGCCCAAGAAAATTCTTGTCCCTTCAGTAAAAATCCAGTATGCCCTCCCCTTTTCGGCATTTCCAGAAAGATGTTTGGATGCTTCTCAGCCAACTTAACTGGATAACACCTGTCCTTCAGCAAAGGATCATTGATCGCATTGATGATTAAGGTTGGGATTTCTATATCCTTGATCCAATTGTCAGCACTGACAGCATGATAAAAATCCTTAGCATTTTTAAACCCATAAAGCTTAGCTGTAAAATGGGTGTCAAAAGTATCAAAATCATTCACTGTCTTCAATAATTCAACATCTACCAAACCGGGATGTTGCTTTTCTTTCAAAAACAATTTGGCTTTAAGTTTACCAAGGAAACGCTTTTTATAAAATGCATTCCTTCTCTCCTTTAGTGTGGCTGCAGAATCCTCCAAATTGCAGGGCGTAGAATACACTGTGGCACTTTTTATCTTCGGATTTAAGCTACCACCGTTTTCTCCCAAATATTTCAAAGTCTGCGCTCCCCCCATAGAAATTCCACTGAGGTAATAGGCTTTATAATCATACTCATTTTCTACATGATTGATAACTGTTTCTAAATCATATGAAGCTCCATGATGGTAAAGAATTTTAGCCCGGTTCATTTCCCCACTGCAAGAGCGGTTATTCCAAGCCAAGACATCAAATCCATTCTGATTAAAGAGCTTTACCAAGCCTTTGACGTAATGCCTATCCGAACTCCCTTCCAGGCCATGGGAAATGATAAGGAGTTTTTCAGATCCCACTTTGGACCAATCCAAATCCAGAAAATCATCATCAGGGGTATCAATTCTTTCTCTTGAATAATTCACTCCATCTATCGTCCTGAAAATACTCGGAATAATAGTTTCTAAATGTCCGTTAAAAAGAAGCTTTGGTGGAGCGATATAGGTTGATTTTTCAATTAAGGGCATAAAAATGGCTATGAATAAACTATGATTTGGAATCTCTACCCCAAAAGAGGGAATAATTTGTTTTATTTGAAAAATTTAACGCATAACAGTTTATGAAAAAATTGAATTTTATTTTCCTCTTACCACTTCTTTTTATTGGTTTTATCACCACTATCCAGGCTCAGCAAGTGGATACAGTTATCGATAAAATATACCCAGAGCTAGATAAACTCTATAAACATCTTCACCAAAACCCTGAACTTTCCTTGCAGGAAAAGGAAACTTCAGCGCGAATAGCCCAGGAATTACGGGATTTGGGATATGAAGTTACCGAAGGAATTGGTGGATACGGAGTAGTAGGTGTTTTGAGAAACGGGCCTGGGCCTGTATTGCTTATCCGTGCAGATATGGATGCGCTTCCAATGGAGGAAAAAACAGGCTTACCCTATGCTTCAACCAAGAAGGGAGTCAGCAATGACGGTAAAGAAACCTACATTGCCCACAGCTGTGGGCATGATATCCATATGACCGTTTTTGTAGGTACGGCTCGGATCATGCAGGAATTTAAGGAAAGCTGGAGAGGAACTTTACTGATGGTGGGTCAACCTTCCGAAGAAAATGGAATGGGAGCTTGGAATATGATGAATGATGGCCTTTATGAAAGATTCCCTCACCCTGATTATGCCATTGCTTTACATGATGATCCGTTTTTACCTGCCGGTCAGGTTGGCTACAAAGCAGGGCCTTTGATGGCTGGGGTTGACATGATGAACGTGACAGTATATGGAGAAGGTGCGCATGGTGCTGCCCCACATACCGGAATTGACCCGATAGTATTAAGTGCGCAAATGATCCAGGCATATCAGACAATTGTCAGCAGGAGAATTGCACCAACTGACCCCGCGGTGGTAACCGTTGGATCAATCCATGGAGGTTCTGTCCACAACATCATCCCTGATGAAGTGACCATGCAATTGACATTAAGGTCATATTCGCCAGAGGTAAGGGAAGAAATGATCAGCAGTGTCAAAAGAATCAGTGAAAATTATGCGAAAGCAGCAGGCCTTCCTGAGTCTAAAATGCCAACGTATTGGATCAGAGAGCCACATACACCTGCTACCATCAATGATGCGGAGCTTACAGAGCGTATGGTCAACGTGTTTAAAACCAATTTAGGGGAAGACAATGTCAAAGAAGTTGAAGCTCAGATGATAGGAGAAGATTTCAGCAGATTTGGATTGCAGGAAAGGAATATCCCTATCAGCATGTTCTATCTAGGAGCCTCTGACCCCGAATTCCTTAAAAAAGCCAAAGCAGAGGGTTTAGAAATTCCAGGATTGCATTCCCCTCAATTCGCTCCCTTACCTGAGCCAACCATCAAAACAGGAATAAAGGCCATGAGTCTTTTTGCAATGGATATTTTGAGGAATATGGAGATAATGAAAAAGTAATTTTTAAATGGATATTATTAGATATTTGTGGATATTGATAGATACTTTAATTTGATGGAAATACAGTGGAAATACAGTTGAAATAGAATAGAAATAGGGTGGAAATAAGTTGAAATATTTTAGATATATACTTGAAATTGAAGCGAAGATCCCGAGAACGAAGTGATTCGGAATAAAGTAGAGATATTATAGAAATAAGGTGGAAATACGATTGAAATAAGGTTGAAATAAATTCCTCGCTCTACTGCTATAATTTGGAATTCAGTTTTGAAGATAGGAAATTATATCGCCGAAGGCATATTTCTACAATATTTCGCGAAGCATATTTCAATTTATATCGCGAAGCATATTTCTACAATATTTCACGAAGTATATTTCCATCCTATTTCGCTGAAAGCATATTTCAAGTGTGAAATTAAAGATTACTTCACAATGACTTAACCGTGATTAATTTCCGTAGGCATACCTTTGCAATAGAAAATTTTCTTCATAGGTATCGATGATATTTTAAAGGAATCGGTTTTGCCGGTTCCTTTTCTTATTGAGATATCAATCCTTTCTCGTAATTACATAATTTTTGACGGGGAACTGCATTACTGCCTTTTCCAGTTCACCATTTTTATAGTAAAACCGGTTCCGGTTACCATTGACATCTACCTCGTAATATTCTCCCTTTTTCACAATCGGAGATACCAAACCATAAGCTTCCGCCATAAACTCCTTAACTCCCCTTGGCTCTTGAAAGTAAAAAACGGCGGCGCTGAAATGTAGAGGTTTGTGAATAGTGGTGTCCAATTCGTATTTGTAGTTGGTCGTTTGAACTTTGTAATGGTCTTCTTTCCAAGCTATATCCGATTTGAAATTTCCCCGGTTGGTATTTGAAGTTAACCTTACTGTTCTGAGCAACCCATCTTTGTAAGTGGTTTTGGTGAAGTAATCCAAATTGATCCGTCCAAAAAACCAAAAGCTCACATTACTGCTCAATTCATAAACAACTTCCTCTCCCCTATCAAACTTTTTAGCAGTCATTTCTCCAATAGAAATACCTGCAATAGAAACATCATATTTTTGTACTACTTGGCCATGCGACATCCCTGTAGCATTTAAAATCAGTATAAAAACAGCAATTATTATTAATCTCATATTCATGCCCGAAATTGGAAATAATTGTTTGCAAGCTCAAATGATTGAGCAGAAAATCAGATTTCATTACTTAGTATTATTGTCTTTTCAAAAATAAAATAGCCTTACCCTGCTCAATAAAAACCATATTTAACTTATAATTTATTTGATTTTTATTAATTTACTTGAAACGAAAAAACCTAATCATGAAAAAATTATTTGTCATTTTCACATTTATTTTCACAACCTTATCAGCTATGAATGTCACAGCGCAAAGGTTGAATGTCCCCTCTGCAGGAAGTGCAGACCTCCCTACACAGGTACTCAATATTCTGAATAAAACAGATGGCCTTGGTCTAAGTGCAGACCAGGAAAGCAAACTCAAAACAAATAATAAAAGCTTCACTGATGATGTTTTCAAAGTACTCAACAGTTCTTTGGGAGAGGATGCCAAAAAATCCCAATTTTTAGACCTAAAAAAAACCAGACAGAATTTTCTCTTAAATCTTTTGGGGAAACAACTTTTAGGCAATTATAACAATAGTATTGGGAGCCTGCTAAAGCCCCTGCAAAGACAATTAGGGCCTGCAGCTCTGGCCTTTTTATAAATTACCGACAAACATTTAATTTAAGCCATGGATTTATTCCTAAATTCATGGCTTCTGTTTAATTTCCCCACCTATGAAATACGCCCTATCTTTACTCATTCTAACTACAGTATTAATCGCATCCTGTAATACCGTCAATGAAAAAGAAGCAGAATTCTGGTTAACCGATCCCTCAAAGGATATACTATTTCAAAAACAGGATAATGCTATTTTCAAACAAAATCGGGAGTTGACACCCAATATCCTGATTGATCATGAGATGCAATACCAGGAAATGGAAGGATTTGGGTTTACCTTGTCTCAAGGCTCAGCCAAGCATCTTTTAGGAATGGATAAAGAAAAAAGGAAAGCATTGCTGCAAGAGCTTTTCGGTGATGGAAAAGAAGATATCCGTATTGCTTATTTGAGGCTATCCATCGCTGCCTCAGATCTCAATGAAACTGTATTTTCATACCATGATGTTGAAGATGGTCAGAATGATCCTCAACTTAGCAAGTTTGACCTTGGTCCCGACAGAGAAGATGTAATCCCCATTCTGAAAGAAATTCTGGAAATCAATCCCGACATTACCCTTATGGGTTCGCCTTGGTCTCCTCCTGCATGGATGAAAGACAATCAGGATACCAGAGGAGGCCAACTTTTGCCTGAAAATTATCCTGCTTATGCTTTATATTTTGTCCGTTATCTCGAGCAAATGGACGAAGAAGGAATTCACATTGATGCTGTCACAGTGCAAAATGAGCCCCTACACCCTGGAAACAATCCCAGTCTACTTATGCTTGCCGAAGAACAGAGAGATTTTGTAAAAAACCACTTGGGTCCTTTATTTGAAGAAAAAGGTCTGAAAACAAAAATCATTTTATATGACCACAATGCCGACCGACCGGATTACCCGATTAGTATCTTGGACGATCCTGAAGCCAAAAGGTACGTTCACGGATCGGCATTTCACCTTTATGGGGGTACCATAGATGCACTCTCAGAAGTACATCAAGCACACCCAGACAAACATATATATTTTACCGAACAGTGGATAGGGGCTCCTGGAAATCTACCTGAAGATTTGATTTGGCATACGAAGAACCTTACAATTGGAGCATCCAGAAATTGGGCCAAAGCAGTTTTGGAATGGAACCTCAGTTCTAATCCGGATTTAACTCCTTTCACTGATCGAGGTGGCTGTGACAGATGCTTGGGGGGAGTCACTATTGATGGAAATGATGTTACCAGAAACCCTGCATATTATATCTTAGCCCATGCCAGTAAGTTTGTTGATCCTGGTTCTGTAAGAATAGATTCTAATATGGCAGATAATTTGCCAAATGTGGCATTCTTAAGGCCAGATGGCAAAATTGTCCTCTTGGTACTGAATGAAGGCAATGAAGAAAAAGAATTTACAATTGGATGGCAAGCATATGAAGGCAATCTAACTTTAGGTCCCGGTGCAGTAGCAACCCTTATTCTTGACCTTTAAAAGATTAAAGCACCTGAATCTTTGTGCTTTTGATTTTAGGGATAAATGACCTGAGAATATACCTTGTTTCAGGTAAATGCTTTACTTTTTGAATCATATTCAAAACATCTTCACTTGTATTTATCATACTCTGTCCGTTCAAAAATGCATAACCCGCAAATACCCCGTTTACAAAATACAAGGCTGTCTCTTCATCTGGGTAAATCCCTTCTTCTTTGATCAGCAATTCACCTTTTTGGTCTTGCAGCTCATCTAGAAAATTGTTGACCCTTGTATTGTAATCTTGGGCTGATTCTTGTCCACAGCATGCTCCTTTACATTTTTTGATTTTGTAGTCAAAACAGTCACTTACTGACTTTTGTATTCCTGCCAATTTCGGACAAAGGTCAAATTCTTTCACTTTATCCATGATGAATTTCCAGGCTTCTGAATGTGAGTCAAATTCAGTCAATGCTTGTTGTGGATTTGTATTTTTCGATACCTGAAACCTCAAATAACCGGCATTATCTTCATAGGAGTAAAGAGCCCAGTTACTTGACTTGTATTTTAAAGCTTTATTGTATTTGGGCCATAAATTCTTGATCTCCAAAAGTTCAAGAAGAAAAGCCAAAAACTCACTTCCTGTCAACTGCCAGCTTACATCGTGTATTTCGGATTTGAGATTGATTTTTTCTTTGGAATTTCCGGAGAAATGACCTTTAAACCTGGACCTGATATTCGTAGCCTTACCTACATAAATAACCTGACCATTTTTGTCGTGGAAAAAATAAATTCCCGTAGCTTCAGGGATTTCCATATATTTTTCTTTTGAAATATTAGGAGGTAAAAAGGTTTCTCCTGCATTCCTTTTTAAGCTTGAAAGCACGGTTTGGCCATCTTTGGAGTAAATTTTGTCAAATAAAATAGCTGTTGCTTCTGCATCTCCGAACGCCCGGTGTCGGTTTTCAATTTTGATTTGCAATTGCTCGCATATGCGGCCCAAACTGTAGGATCCAAGCCCGGGAAAAACTTTTCTACTTAACCTCACTGTACAAAGCTTGGCTGAATCATAAGAGATACCAACCTGTCTGAAGGATTCCCTAATAAAAGTATAATCGAAATTGACATTGTGGGCTACAAAAACTCTTCCTTTGAGAAAGTCTAATAATTCATCAGAAACCTCAGCGAAAGTTGGGGAGTTTTCCACCATACCTTGATCTATTCCAGTAAGCCCCGTGATATAGCCGGGAATATACCTTTCGGGATTTATCAGTGAATGATATTGATCAATCACTATCCCATCTTTATAGATCAAGGCTGCTATTTCTGTAATACCACCATTACTGGGGTTTCCACCTGTTGTCTCAATGTCCACGATCACAAACTCCATCCTAGTATTCTTTATGCTGAGCAAGTTTTGAATTTTTTACCTCTAAAAAAAATGAAAGACATTCATTGTCCTGATTTGATTTATATTCCATCAAACCCGTTCATTTGCCATAAGTTCAAAAGGTTCTGTTTTGCTTTGAATTCTTTTTTATATTGTTGATCCAAAACCTAAAAGACCTAAAAAATTGAATAGAAGAGAATTTGTAAAACTTAGTACCTTGCTGGCAGCAGGAAGTACGATTCCTATTATTGGCAGTTCAAAACTTTTTGCCTCAGCCCAAGAAGGTCCCTTTAAAGTAGGCATCATCGGATATGGGGATCGAGGATCCGGTATGCATTCCGTGATGAATTCCATGCCTGAAAAATTTGAGGTGGTCGCTATCTGTGACAACCTTCCTTTCAGGATTGAAAATGCCAAACAAACCTACCCTACCGGAATCAGCTTTTATGATCATCATAATGCCCTTTTGGAAAATAAGGAGATTGATGTGGTGTTGGTGTCCACTCCTCTTTACCTACATTTTGAGCATGCGAAAGCTGTATTGGAGTCAGGTAAGCATCTATTTTTGGAAAAAACCATGGTCTTTAATGTGGATGAGGTTCTGGCTTTAAACAATTTGGTAAAAGCTCACCCAAATCAAATTGTGCAAATAGGACACCAATACAGATACTCCCCACTTTATTTTAAAGTCAAAGAAATGATTCAAAATGGATGGCTCGGAAAAGTCACCCAAATCGATGCAAGGTGGGACCGCAACCACAATTGGAGAAGACCTGTTCCCAGTTCTGATCTGGAAAGACAAATCAACTGGAGGATGTACAAGGAATATTCAGGAGGATTGGTAGCAGAATTACTTTCTCACCAAATAGACTTTATCAACTGGGCCTTCGAAACACAACCCGGCCAAATACATGGTATGGGTGGAATAGATTATTTCAATGATGGTAGAGAAACATTTGATAACGTGCAGGTTATGCTAAGGTATAATGAGGGAATGATAGGGAATTTCGGAGCAACCTGCGCCAATCAGCATGAAGGATATGCCTTCAAAATCAAAGGTACCAAGGGTATGGTTTCCTTGCTGATGAATGAGGGGATTTTCTATCCAGAACCGGACGTCAAAGCAGAATTACAAGAAGTAGATGGTGTCTCCGGTGCTACCAAATTGACTTGGTCATCTGACAAAAAAGGAGTCAAGATACTGGATGAACCCACAAGGGATGGATCCTATTATGCCCTTGAAGATTACCACAGATGTTTAACACAATCAGCCTTGCCTTATGCCAATGTTGTCAATGCCGGCAAGACCGCCATTACGGTAGCCTTGGCCAATCAATCTCTTTATGAGGGAAGCACAATGAGTTGGAAAGATGAATATAATTTGAGTTGAATCAATTATTGATTCTTACATATTTTCCAATAAGCATTTCTGCACATCTTTCCCCATCCATGGCAGCGGAGACAATACCTCCTGCATATCCGGCACCTTCCCCACAGGGATATAGTCCTTTAACTATAGGGTGTTCAAAAGTTTCCTTGTCTCGAGGGATGCGAACTGGAGATGATGTACGGCTTTCTACTCCAATAATCTGGGCCTCATTGGTTAGGTAACCTCTCATTTTATTGCCGAATGCGATCAGCCCCTGTCTTAGCCTTTCTGAAATAAAATCCGGAAGCACTTCCCTCATATCCACAGAAAGTAAACCTGGCTGATAAGATGTATCCAATAAGGAACTGCTTACTTTACTTTGTGTAAAATCCACCATCCTTTGAGCCGGAGCAACCTGTGTCTTTCCTCCAAGTTCCCAGGCCCTTTTTTCCACATCAGCTTGAAACATCATGGCTGCCAATGGGCCGTATTTTTGATATTCCTGTAAATCTTCCAGTTCCACTGCCACCACCATTCCCGAATTGGCATATTTACTGTCTCTTCTGCTTGGACTCATGCCATTGACTACAATTTCTCCTGGAGTTGTGGCTGCAGGAACGATAAAACCACCAGGACACATACAAAAAGAAAATACTCCGCGCTGTTTTCCTTGATACATGGATTGACTGACCAAAGAATAAGAAGCAGCAGGCAAATAGGGTCCTCTATCCACAGCACAATTGTATTGGATCTTGTCAATCAAATTTTGGCTGTGTTCAATCCTGACTCCCAATGCGAATGGTTTAGCGGCTATCAGGATGTTTTTGGCATGAAGCAGGTGAAAAATATCTCTTGCAGAATGTCCTGTGGCTAGGATAACTCCTTTGCCCATAATTTTTTCACCATTTTGAAGCGTAACTCCCTGGATTTCATTTCCCTTCAATAAAAAATCAACTACCTTAGAATCAAACAACACCTCCCCTCCTGCCTGTAAAATAGATTCTCTCAATTCAGCCACCAATTTTGGCAATTTGTTGGTTCCGATATGGGGATGTGCCTCTACGAGTATTTCTTCAGTAGCACCATGGGCGACCAAAATCTCCATGATTCTTCTGATATCCCCTCGTTTTTTAGAACGTGTATATAACTTTCCGTCAGAATAAGTTCCGGCACCGCCCTCTCCAAAACAATAATTGGATTCAGGATTGACAATATGAGATTTGTTGATGGCTGCAAGGTCTCGCCTGCGGGCCCTGACATCTTTGCCTCGCTCAATTACAATTGGTTTCACTCCAAGCTCAATAGCACGTAAAGCTGCAAAAAGTCCAGCCGGTCCAGCTCCTACGATAATAATCTGATCAGCATTTTGGACATTGGGGTAATCATGATGAAAATCCAGCATGGGCTGGGGTGCCTCATTGACAAAAACTTCTGCGGCAACATTTACCTTAACATTTCTTCCCCTAGCATCTATAGACCTTCGGGTTTGCCTGACGTATGTCATGGGCTGATCAGGTCCAATCCCTGCTTTTCTGAGCGCAATGGGCCTGAATAACTCCTCATTATAAGCTTCCTCAGGGGAAAGCTGTAAGTTGATTTCTTTTTTCATTGTGTAAGGTATTTATCCTTAAATGGTGTAATCGTGTAATTGATGAACTGAGGAATTGATGAATCGTTTAATTGTGTAATTGATGGTTTTGTTAAAAGTTAAAGGTTAAGGGTTAAGGTGTACGGACTATTTAACTTTTAACTATTAACAATTTGATGAACTAATGAATTGTTGCAATAAATACAGGTAATAGCGCCGTAAATCGTAATTCGTCAATCGTAAATCATTCATTTTCTTTCCCAAAAACCTCCTTCACAACCCAGCCTTTTCCCCATTCGTTCATTTCTTCTTCAGACCAGAGTTCTGGGTAGAAAATGACTTTTTGAAATCTCGGCGGTAAGTATTTCTGCCAATTGGTACCGCCCGTAGCAGCAATATCTACAGGGTCTTTTTGAAGGTACCTGACTGCAGATTTGTAATGAGCCAAAGGCCAGAAAACATTGGCTTTCAGGTCAAGTGACTTCATCAATTCCTTCAACTCATCATCCTGATCTTGACAGGAAGTATATTTTTGCCAAATATTAGAAGTTTTGTAATTCTTAATCAGATCCTTTAATTGCTTTCCATACTTTTTTTCAAAGGTTTTCAGGGTCAGGGTCTTTTCACCGGTTGCCAATTCTACAGCTCCTTGTTGCCAATACAGATTATCGAATATTTGCTCAGTATCTCTGGTTTTGTCGAGTAGTTCCCTTTTTTCAATATGGATCAGCTTATTGGCGTCAGTTGCCAAAATCTCAATCACTCGATACTGTGCACTTTGAAATCCGCTTGAAGGAAGTAGCGACATACGGAATTTAAGAAATTGCTCTTTTTCCATACCTTTCCACATCACGGCAAAAGAACTGATCAGGTGGTCGAAATACATGATAATCCTTTCAAGCCTTTGCTTGAAAAACTCAGCATTTATGGGCTCCTTTTCAGCAATCTGTTCCATTTCCCAAATGATCAGCTTGAAATATAGCTCAGTAATCTGATGGTAAATGATAAAGATTTTTTCGTCTTTGAAGGAGGTTCTAGGTTGTTGTAAGGAAAGCAGGATATCCAAATTGATATAATCCCAATAAGTCATATAATCTGCATAAAGCAATCCTTCAAGGTAAGAAGAAAGGTCTTGACCGGAGGCCTTAAATTTTTCCTGAAGTAGCTCTATTTTCTCTAAAACGTCTTTTGGGTATTGGGCTGGGCTCATGAATTAAAATTTTGTGCAAATAGATAGCTTTTTCACCTGCTTCTTATTTATTTCAAGGCAGGAAAGCAGCATTTTGGCTGTAAAAATCCATTATAATTAGCAATTAACCAAAATACTTATGGAGCATACTTCCACAAAGCAGAAAGCAAGCAAGCAGGATTTATTTGAAGGGGTGGACTTTTATCTTATTGATGACCTTTTAAATGAGGAGCACAAATTAGTCCGTTCCTCCATCAGAGATTTTGTGAAAAAAGAGATTAGCCCATATATAGAAGAGTGGGCACAAGACGCTTACTTTCCTTACGATATAGTAAAAAAATTTGGTGATGTGGGTGCTTTTGGTCCACAAATCCCTGAGGAGTATGGAGGCGGAGGAATGGATTATATTTCCTATGGACTGATTATGCAGGAAATAGAAAGAGGTGATTCCGGTATGCGCTCTACAGCATCGGTTCAAGGTTCCTTGGTGATGTATCCTATTTACAAATTCGGTTCTGAAGAACAGAAAAAGAAGTTTTTGCCCAAATTAGCCTCAGGTGAAATGCTAGGCTGCTTTGGACTGACTGAGCCTGACCACGGTTCAAACCCAAGTGGAATGAAAACCAATTTTAAGGATATGGGAGACCATTATCTTCTGAATGGAGCAAAGATGTGGATTTCCAATTCTCCCAAAGCTGATATTGCTGTGGTTTGGGCAAAAAATGAGGAAGGTAGGATTCACGGTTTGATAGTAGAAAGAGGAATGGAGGGATTCTCTACACCTGAAACCCACAACAAATGGTCTTTGAGGGCTTCTTGTACTGGAGAATTGGTTTTTGATAATGTCAAAGTGCCAAAAGAAAACCTGCTTCCCAATAAATCCGGTCTTGGAGCACCTTTGATGTGTCTGGACTCTGCGAGATATGGGATTGCCTGGGGTGCGGTTGGTGCTGCTATGGACTGTTATGATTCGGCGAGGCGATATGCGATGGAGAGGATACAGTTTGACAAGCCTATTGCGTCATTTCAGCTTATACAAAAGAAACTGGCAGAAATGCTTTCTGAAATCACGAAAGCACAATTGCTCAACTGGAAACTTGGGATGATGATGAACGAAGGCAAGGCTACCACAGCCCATATCTCTTTGGCCAAACGGAATAATGTGGCTATGGCATTGGATATCGCTAGAGAAGCCAGACAAATCCATGGAGGAATGGGAATCACGGGAGAATATCCAATCATGCGCCACATGATGAACCTGGAATCTGTAGTTACCTATGAAGGAACCCATGATATTCATTTGTTGATTTTGGGACATGAGATTACGGGGATAGCGGCTTTTAAGTAAGAAACGAGATTTTAGACTTAAGACACAAGAACCAAGACTTGACAATTATACTACGTACCAAGCAATGACCGCTGAGATTTTCATAACCTCGGCGGTCTTTTTGTTGCGGTTGAAGGTTATATTTTAAAGAATTTCAAAGCTTTATGAACCATTTACAAGTTAAAAAATTAAGAGATTCATTAAAATCAGTTAAAGGTCACCACCACCTCATTTGAACACTTGTTGGTACCAGGAACACAAAACTTGTAGGTTCTTGGAGGTAAGTTTTTTCCACTCACACCTATCATAAAGGATTCACTATTTGGTACGCTACCAACTGCATCTCCATCCTGATAGACATTCAGCATACCGGAAGCACTTTCTATATTATTCCAATGGAAAAACACATTGTAACTATTTCCTCTGGCCTTTTGAGAGCTTGCCTCTAAATCAAAGGCATAATTGGGTCGATTAGGATCAATCTCTCCTGCTCCATCACTATTCAGTCCGGAAAACAACATGTGGTTATTGATAGATTTGGAGAACTTGACTATGTCCTTGGTGGAAGTTTCAAAAAGGAAATCATATACCTGCTGCGCACTAGCTTTTGGGTTGGATTCTAAGTAAAGTGCCGCCACTCCAGCTGCCAATGCAGCCGAATTCCCATACGAGATATCAAAATGAGGAATTCCTGAATCTGTAGTTTCTGCTCCTGGAAATCCGTTTATAAGAATATCAGTTCCTGGAGCAAAAAGATTAATACAGTCACCGTATTGCCAACCATTAAATCCTAATTTATCATATTTTGTGGTAGGTCCTACTGTAAAAACATTTGAAAAACCAGAAGGTGATGTTGTACATGTCGGTATATTGCTATCAGCATTAGTTACACTTGTAAAAATACTAATATTCGAATTATATAGTTCGTTCATAGCCAGTTCTAACATCGGTTCAATGACATATGAAATTGGTCCAGATAAAACTACTGCTGGCCCATTTTTACTTTTGGCATCGCTTAAAACCCAATCTATGGCTTGAATGTAAGAGCTCAAACGCACATCATACTCTCTCTCGCCTTCATCAACTTCATACAATAATTTTACTGCAATCAAATTGGCGTCTTTAGCAACACCTAAGGTTTTACCGGCAACAACAGCACCTTTAATATTTCCTAAATAAATCCTGTAAGGATTTCCTCCGGATCCCAGACCAATATTTTCGTTAGAAGCTCTGTTACCAAATTCGTCAAGACTTGGATCTAATTCCACATCAAGCAAATAAACCGTTACCCCAATACCTGTTGTAGGAGTATTAAACTTGTTGTCAAGCGGTAATTTCCTTTGATCAATTCTATCTAAATACCATTTTGTATCAATTATTTCCGGTTCTGGGTCTGGAGTAGGCTCTGGATCAGTAGTTGGATCAGGGTCTGATCCTCCTCCACCTCCCCCTCTATTTGGATTATTATTTCGGAGGATCTGATTACTTGAAGTAAATTTATCTGATGAAATAGATTTAACTCCACGACTATTTTTTAATGCATGTACTTCTTCATTACTTAGTTCGACAACAAAACCAGTTAGTACGTGACCAAATACAGCCTTTATTTTTTTATCAAAAATACCGCTTCTCAATAGGACCTCATTGGCTATATTCCTCATTTTTTCCTGCACGTCCTCGTACTTTTCAGATTTACGAAAACTGACTTCGCTGGCATTGAGCGTTACAATATAGCTTCCCGCGACTGCATTAGATAATGCTTGATCTATATCGACGAAAGCCTCCGATTGTTGTTCTTCCAGATTAATATCCTGACAGGAAAAGACTATAAATAACATAAGTAATCCCCAAAAAGGTGGTCTATTGTTAAGTTTTAAATTTTTCATGGTTGAAATTTGTTTAAAGTTTAATATTGAAAATTCATAGTACTTAGAGATCACTTAGTGTTTGAAATTGTTACCTATCCATCTTTAGACTGCTACACTTTATAGTTGTATTTAAAAAGAGCCTTTTCACGGAAACATGATCCCCCCCTTCTAGGGTATAAAACAGAAAATAAAATTGCTGATTTTCAGAGAGTTAAAAAATACTACCTAGGTACTATTTTTAGATAAATATCAGCTCCAAATTGGGTTTGGTTACAAGTTTTCACCACTATTTGATTTTTGAATTGACTGGTTTTAAAATTATTGTTAACCACTGGAAAAAATTTTCAAAATAATATTTCTTACTTCTCAATATACCTTGCCTGCAATTCATTGATCAAATTGATTAATCCGGCAAGATTTCGTATCCCAAGTTTTTTAAAAAGATTTCTTCTATGAGTTTTGATGGTGAAAATGCTGCAATGAAGTTTATCTGCTATTTCAGAACTCATAAATTCATTCAAAATCAATTGCAAAATTTCGATTTCTCTTTTGGTTAAATTGTATTTTTCAGATAAAATACCATATACAGAAGAATGAGTGAATAACATTGAGGATTCAGCCCCTTTTGAAAAATATTCTAAGCCCAGCATTATTCTATCAATTGCAACAATAAGTTCTTTTTTGAAACTGTCCTTTCTTATAAACCCATTGGCTCCCAGATTTTTACAGAGTGCAATCGTTTCTTTATCATTGATAGCACTCATGATCATCACCTTGGTATTGGGGTAATCTCTTTTCAAATGGGAAAGTAATTTAAAACCATCTATTTCAGGCATGTCCAGATCAGAGATCAAAAGGTCGATAGTATTTCCCAATTTTAGGTAGTCCAAAACTTCCTGCCCATCGTAAAATCTTTTTGATACTTGAATTCCTAGGGATTTTTCAATCAAATAGCCTATTCCCAATAGAAACAATTCGTGGTCATCAACAATGGCAACTTTAATACACATAAAACAATTTTTAGATGATTGGCTTTATTTCAAAGTCATAACCATATCCAACAATTTTTAAAATGTTACCAAAAAACCATTTCCCAAAATTATTCAAACTAACTTTAAAGATACTTTTCAACCTAATGTAGTATAAAAAAACTATTCAACCAAATTTAATTTGTTAATTTTATTAAAATCAAAATTTTA
>NZ_REBN01000017.1 GCF_007692705.1 Mongoliibacter sp. | reverse complement strand
AGAAGACCACTTGGGCCAAATGTGGTTTGGTAGCTATGGTGGTGGAGTCACTCTATTCGACGGGAAGCAATTCCAAGTATTTGATCAATCTGATGGATTGATTGACAACCATATTCGTCATCTGTACCCTTATAAAGATAAGGTATTGGTGGGAACAGAAAATGGCATTTCCATCATCCACGTGAAAAACCGAGAAATTGAATCGCCGCAACAAACCAAGAGAGATCCTGACTTGAATTACACTTCAGGTTTTTTTCAGCATAATAATAGCCTTTATTATACTACCTATCGACAGGGTGTTTATGAAATTATTTTAGAATCGGGCGAAACCGAGGTGATAAAAGTAAATGACCATCTTCCCATTTATGCAATGGGACATTTTGGAGATAAAATTTACAGTTCTAATAAGGGTCATGTAGATCTTTTTGATGTGGATAACTTTTTGACAGAAAATCCAAAATCCAAGTCATTTGGACAATCAATCATTTGGTCTTATGTAAAGTATCCACCCGAAGGAAATTTTGGGGCAGCATGGGGCATTTACAAAGAAGACGGGGGAGTATTTTCACTTTCAGAAAACAACATGCTTTCCTTTGATATCCACTCGGGAATAGGGTTGAAAAATTTCATTTCTGCGGCGTATGATGATGAGAATAAGACTCTATATGCAGGGACTACTGATAAAGGACTTTTTGCCATACACTTAGATGACAAGATTTTTTCTTACCAAGACCAAAAAGAAGCTGCTTTGGGTTTTGTCGGACAATCCACTTTAGAGGCAATCCTTTATGCTGATGGGATCAAATTTGTGGATAAATCAATTTTTGTGGATAAAAAAGATTTCAAAGCAGCACAAGAACGGTTTTTGACAAAACTAAGTTATCCACTCCCTAAACATGAGGATAACTTTTTTGAAATGGACTATCATACAAATACGGAGGACATCATTTTTTATGAATTGCACACGCATACAGGGAATATTTGGGTAAACACCAATATTGGAATTTTTGAATTGGACAGCAATGGTCAATTTCTGTTCTACTTACCAGAACACAGCTATGTCATGAGTTTTAGTCCAGATGGTAAATTAATGGTTAGCCACCCCTATGCTGGATTAAGGGTATATGAAGATGTGAAAAGCTTCAAATACACGTATTACCATTCGGATCTGCCGGAGGTACCGAGACAACTTTCAAAAATGGTTTCTTCAAAAGAGAAGACCTTTTTTGCATCTGTCTTTCATGGCGTTTTTGATTATACAGAAAAAGCTGGTTTTAGGTCTTATATAGAGGAGGAAATGTGGGATGAAAAAAAATTCAAAACCATCCACATGGATTCAATTGGAAACCTTTATTTGGGGGCTGAATTTGGGGATTTGTATGTGGTTGGGCTTGAACCCGACTTTATCATCAAAAAACATATTCCTGCTTCAAGAATAATTGGAAACAGCATCCGTTTTTTAGAAACTTTTGACGATGCCATCTTGATCGGGACAGAGTCAGGTTTGAATATTTTTCATGATGAAACTATCAGGTTTATCGACCATGAACAAGGGTTAGGTAATGGTTTGATTCATTCTGGAAAAGTCATCAAGGACAAACTCTACATTGGATATGACAAAGGTTATTATGAATTAAGCCTTCCGAAGATTTTAGAAGAAAGAGATTATACCCATCAATTGGAAATCAGACAAATACTAGTCAATAATCAAGCATTCCAGCCTGATAAAATGCTATGGTTTACTTATAACCTAGACAAGATCTCTTTGAAAAACAATCAGAATAGTCTGGATATAGCCTTCAAGCCAACAGGACATCCATATCCTCAAAAACTACTTTATAGGTATCGGCTTGGAAAGGAGGAAAACTGGAGTGCTTACACCAAGGAAAGCAGTATTTCCCTGGCCTCACTTTCTTTCGGGAATTACCAGTTGGAAGTAGAGACTTTTGACCTCCATAGTGGCAAGTCAACTATCACCTCATTGCTGGGAATTGCCATCTCCCCCCCTCTGTATTTGAAATGGTGGTTTCTTTTGTTGGTCTTCTTAATCCTCTTGGGATTGGCTGGACTTATATTCAAATTAAGGTTGAGGCAGGTCAGGGAACAGGCGGAGGTCAACCAAAAGGTAGTCGAAACAAAATTGGAGGCCCTCAGGTCTCATATGAATCCTCACTTTATCTTCAATGCTATCAACTCCATACAGTACTATATTTTAGACAATCAAGGAGAAGAGGCACTGTCTTTTTTGGGGAAATTTTCCAAGCTGATACGCAATACCTTGGAAAACAGCATCAATCCCCACATACAATTACATAAGGAGGTGGAATACCTGCGTAACTATATAGAGTTGGAAAACAAAAGAACCAATAACCGGGTAAACTGGAAAATAGATGTTGCTCCTGAAATCGATGATTCTTTATTGAAAATCCCTCCAATGTTGATACAGCCATTTGTGGAAAATGTCTTCGTTCATGCTTTTAGTCCTGCCCATGAGAAACCAACCTTGGCCATTACTTTTTCCCCACCTGAGGAGAACATGATTACCTGTGCGATATGGGACAATGGCAGGGGTATTCAGAATACCGAAAAAGAAAAATACTATACCTCAAGAGGAATAGATTTGGTGAGAGAGAGATTATCCCTTTTACCGGGTTATAATTCCGAGAGTATTCAGGTAAACTCTGGACCGGAACAGGGTACAGAAATCATCATTCGCATCCCCTATTTTTTCAAATAACCTCCAAATCGCAGCGAATATCCTTGAAAACCCCGCGAATGTTAAATAAAAAAATATGAATAGGGATATCTGCTATCTTTGTATATACCTGAATAAGCACCAGGTAATTTTTTTAATAAAAGCCGGGTCTACATCTGGGTGAGATGAGGCTCGGCTTTTTTCGTTTGGGTATGGGGTTCACGCGTAACTTGTCCCGAATCGGGAGGAGGCTAAGGAGCAAAGAACGATTATCTCCCGCTGATATCGCAGAATTTCGCAGATGGGACTTGGTAAGATGATGTCTTGGAATTCAAGAATAAAGCAGGCTTTACCTTGTCATTTCGAGAGTAACGAGAAATCTATTTTTGGCTTCACACAAAGTGAATATTTCTGTTATTAAATTTTCTTTGTGTGCTTTGTGCCTCTGTGGTTATTAATTTTCACCACAAAGACA
>NZ_REBN01000220.1 GCF_007692705.1 Mongoliibacter sp. | reverse complement strand
ACGAAGGATCAAATTCTTGAAAGCATCATTTGACATTTTTATAAAAAGCATTTTAAATATCAACACCGACAATTAAATACTCGCAAGAATATGTTTAATTAAAATCCATCAAACATATTGTAATTAATTCAAAAACTACAAATAAAACTAATCCTAATGTTAAATTTATTGGTTTGGAATAACTCAACGATAAGGTTTAAAATAACTTTAAATGATTATATAAAACCTTGTCAATAGACCTTGTTTTTCTATTTGGAGGAATACTGATGAAAAATTACCGAAGTATCCTTGAATCTATATGCCACCCATATCCCGAATCCTAATTTTAAAAGACTTGAAAAAAGAGAATTACCTAAGAAAATAAAATATAAGTATAAAAAAAAAGTCTGTTCTTTTTGAAACAGACCTTGTAACCTTAAGATAATTCTGACCAATCCCAATCTTCATTCATCTGCTTTATGGCATGATGTGCAGTGAGATCATATTGACAGGGAACAATGGAAACATAGTTATTTCCTATAGCCCACTCATCATTATCTTCTCCCTTGTCAAAATTCACAAAGTTACCCGCCATCCAAAAGTACTTTCTCCCATTAGGATCGAATCTTTCTGAGAACTCTTCTTGCCATTTTGCATGAGCTTGTCGGCATACCTTTACACCTTTAATTGCCTCATTTCTTTTTGGAGGGAAATTAACATTTAATGCCACCCCTTTAGACAAGCCATGATCCAAAACTTGCTTGGCAATTTTATACACATATTCCTCAATATGACTAAAATCGGCCTTTGAGGAGTAATCGCACAAGCTGAATCCTATGGAAGGTAAGCCTTCCAAAGCACCTTCGATGGCTGCGGACATTGTTCCAGAATATAGTACGGAAATAGAGGTATTACTACCATGATTAATTCCCGAGACCACCAAGTCGGGAGTTTTGTTCTTTAAAACGTAGTGTTTGGCCAATTTGACGCAATCAGCAGGAGTACCACTAGATTTGTATGCTTCTACACCTTCAAAAATATCTTCTTCATAAAGTCTGAGTGTTTCGCCTATAGTAATGGCATGCCCCATACCAGATTGGGGACTATCTGGTGCAACTACAATAACGTCCCCCAGCTTTTTCATAATATTTACTAATACTCGGATTCCCTTCGAAGTGATGCCATCATCATTCGAAACCAGGATTAAAGGTTTATTTGTCATAAAAATTATTTGATTTGATTATAATAGGCTGTAATTCTTAAAAGGTCACCCCTCTTGTCATGTGATAGTCTATTTTTTCTCATAAATAAATCTACTTCATCAGCCCTGTCTCCAAAGATGTCTAAAAGTTCTTTTTTCTTTTGCGAATACCTTTGGATTTTTCCGTCTTTTATAAAATAATAATTAAAAGCCAACTTATACGCTCCTCCAATTTGAGGTCCCCATAGGGGATTCATAGCCATAGGACCATAGCCCATACTCCTGTTATCTACTACAATTTGCTCGCGACAAAGCAATATAGCATCTTCTCCCTCTGTCAGGATTTCGAAAAAAACCGGTGTCTCATAATCACCCGAAAGAGAGAAGGGAAGCGTGAAAAAAGTCCTTATCCCACCATATTGTTCATCGAAAACTTCAAATTGCTTGACATTGGAGGATGTGAAAGTCTCAATCCCTTGATTCTGAAGTTGTACCAAGTTATTTTCAAGATCATACTTGACCATGCCTTGATAAACAGTCCCACTATTCATCTGAATTTGGCCTTTATGCCAAACTTGAGATGGAAACTGACCCTGTCCAGATACACCAAGACTGATTAGAAATAAACTTATAAAGAAGAATATGCTATTTCTCATACAAAACTATATTTGATCTCTTTCTAAGTTAACGAATCCTAACTTAAATAAGTTGGTCTGTACAGCTCTTTATTGCTTTAATACCAAACGAAAGACAACAAAATTACTTTTTCATGATGGAATGCCCCATCTTGTCCCTTTTAGTTGTCAGGTACTTTTCATTATGGGGATTAGACGCAATTTCAATTGGTATTTGTTCTATAATCTCCAAGCCATATCCCAAGAGGCCAACCCTTTTCGTAGGGTTATTTGAAATCAACCTGATTTTACTCACATTCAAATCTCTTAAAATCTGAGCTCCTACACCATAGTCTCTGTTATCCATAGGAAGACCAAGTGCTAGATTGGCTTGCACGGTATCCATCCCCTGTTCTTGGAGTTTATAGGCTTTTAGCTTATTGATAAGACCTATCCCGCGCCCCTCTTGATTCATATATAAAACAACTCCTTTACCTTCTTCTTCTACCATCTTCATAGCACTGTGGAGTTGTGGACCACAATCGCATCTACAAGATCCAAAAATATCGCCAGTTATACAGGAGGAGTGAACCCTTACCATTACCGGCTCATTCTCTTCCCAGGTACCTTTGATCAATGCCATATGGATATCATTGGTGTTGGTTTGCCTAAAAGCGATGAGGTCAAAATCTCCATGATCCGTGGGCATTGCAACGCCAATTTCACGCTTAATTAACGATTCATTTTTAAGTCTATATGCTATTAGATCTTTGATGGAGACCAGTTTCAATTTGAATCTTTCGGCAACTTTGACCAAATCCGCTAGTCTTGCCATGCTGCCATCTTCATTCATAATCTCAACCAATACACCTGCAGGAGATAAATCTGCAAGCCTTGCAAAATCTATAGCAGCTTCAGTATGACCTGCTCTTCTCAAAACACCGCCCCTCTTGGCCTTTAAAGGAAAAATATGTCCAGGTTTTCCCAACTCATCAGGATGAATGCTGTCATCTACCAAAGCCTTTATCGTTTTTGCCCTGTCACTTGCTGAAATTCCAGTAGTACAGCCATGTCCCACAAGGTCTACAGAAACTGTAAAAGGTGTTTCATAAGCTGCGGTATTATTGCCGACCATCAATTCAAGACCAAGTTTTTCGCATCTATCTTCTATTAAAGGAGCGCAAATCAAGCCACGCCCATGAGTAGCCATAAAATTGATGATCTCTGGAGTTACTTTTTCAGCAGCACACACGAAGTCACCTTCATTTTCACGATCTTCATCATCAACTACAATAATTACTTCACCATTTTTGATGGCTTCAATAGCTTCTTCTATTGAGTCTAATTTAATATCTTGAGACATAGTAGTATTTAAATTCTATTTGGGTTTAGAAAACGCCAAAATTACATTCTTTTTCAGGTTAAACAGTGTGAAAGCATTTAAAGTTTGCCTTAGAAGCTTATGACTATACCCAATTGTTTGTCAATTTCAACCTGGTATTGCTTAAGTTCCATATAGATAGAAATACGCTCATTCATTATATTCTCATCCATTTTTTCCTGCTCAGCTTCTTTGATTTTGACCTTTGCCTCTTCCATCATTTTTTTGATCACTTTTTTCTTTAAATGCAAAATACTGTCATAAACAGTTTTAGCTAAATCATCTGCTTCATTATGGGTGAAAATCTGAAACCTGGATTCCCACAATGTGGACAGTTCATATTTCCTTGTAATGAGGTTGATAACTTCTTTCTTTACTTCAGAATCATCATGTTTTAAAAAATACTCTGGTTGGGGAAGATGGTTATTGGCAAGTGCTTCTTTGTAGATTTCCAGTATTTTTTGATATACAGGGGTTTCGAATTCAAGCTCGTCCGTTTCTTGCAAAAGGTAATGACAAACATGAAGATCATCAGAAACTAGCTCAAAGCCATAATTTACCAATAAACGCAACATCTCCCTTTCCTGTAGCTGCAAAATATCTACGATCGAACTTTCCTCTTTTACAGGAAGCAGTTCTTCAAAGGGAGTTTCCTGAATTTCTCTCTTTTCTTTAAAAAAGTCGTCCTTCCTACCTTTGAGGTAAATTTTATTCAATTCTGTCTGAATGATTTCCTCATCGAGACCTAAAAGTGAAGAAGACTTTTTGATGTAGACTGTCCTGATTATCGGATCGGGAATCTTGGAAAGACTTTGGACAACCTCTTTGATCAAGGCAGCCTGTTTGATAGGGTCATTAGCTGCTTCTTCTTCATGCAGGCCAATTTTAAAAGAAATAAAGTCTTGGGAATTGTTTTCAAGATAATCCTGGAATTCTTGGGCACCCACTTTTCTGGCATAGCTATCCGGATCTTCACCATTAGGGAAAACTACAGCTTTGACATTCAACCCTCCTTCAAGAATCATATCAATACCTCTTAAAGAAGCTTTTATACCAGCTGCATCACCATCATATAATACCGTGATATTATCAGAAAATCTTTTGACAAGCTTGATTTGACTCTCAGTCAATGACGTTCCAGAAGACGCAACCACATTTTCAATCCCTGCCAGATGCATAGATATGACATCGGTATAACCTTCCACCAGATAGCAATTATCTTTCTCCCGAATTGATTTTTTGGCCTGAAATATCCCATAGAGGACATCTGATTTGTGGTAGACCTCCGTTTCTGGGGAATTGATGTACTTTGGCTGCTTCTTATCTTGGGTCAGAATCCTAGCACCAAAACCTATGGGTTTTCCTCCGAGGTTATGAATGGTGAAAATGACCCTTCCCCTAAACCTATCGTAAAGACGTTGTACATCTCCTTCTTTTTGTAGAATCAGACCAGCTTTAAGCAGTATTTCGTCAGTGTGTCCGTCACCTTTTGCAGCATCATAAAAATGATTCCAGCCATCTAGTGCATATCCAAGATCAAATTTTTCAATGACATCCTGATTAAACCCTCTTTCTTTGAAATAGCTTAGGCCTATCGCTTTTCCTTCCTCTTTTTGAAGATTCTTGGCAAAAAAATCTTTGGCATAATTGAGAACGATGTAAAGACTTTCACGTTCATTGTAGGCCTGAATGGCCTCTGGTGTCTGTTCTTTGTCCTCCTCTATTTCAATGGCATATTTTTTGGCAAGGTGCCGAATGGCTTCATTGAAACCAACTCCTTCGATATCCATGACAAACTGTATTGGATCCCCTGCTTTTCCACAGCCGAAACACTTATATATTTGTTTGGCAGGAGATACTGAAAAAGATGGGGATTTTTCATTGTGAAATGGACAGCAAGCCCAAAGATTTTGCCCCTTCTTTTTCAAGGGTACATAATCATTGACCACTTCTTCTATATCTGCTCTTTCTTTGACTTTTTCTGTAGTCGTTCGACTGATTCCCATTACACCTTATTTCAATTTTCAAAGATAAAAAGTATTGCTTCAAAACATAGGAGGAAGTCCAAGCGAAACTATTTTACAAATCCGAAAGTTCTAAGCTAAACGTATCTTAATCCATTAGCTTCTTTTAAATTAGAATTATTATAAACTAAATTGCGAAGCATTAAGCTCAAATATAATGTCAATCAATAAAGAAAGCGTACTCAAAGCACTATCAAAAGTAGAAGATCCTGATCTGAAAAAAGATTTGGTAACACTTGGAATGATTCAAGGCATAGAAATAGAAGGTAACCAAATAAAGTTTAAGGTTGTACTTACTACACCTGCCTGTCCACTCAAGGAGGTAATCAAAAATAACTGTATAGAAGCTCTGAATGAAAGTTTGGGTTCTGATATAGAACTTGATATCACCATGACATCAAACGTCACGACAGCCAGAAGTGATGCACCATTGCTTCCAAAAGTGAAAAATATCATAGCTATAGCTTCGGGTAAAGGAGGAGTTGGAAAATCCACTACTTCCAGCAATCTCGCTGTTGCATTGGCCAACAAAGGCGCAAAAGTAGGTCTTATAGATGCCGATATATCGGGTCCAAGTATTCCCACTATGTTTAATGTGGAATCAGAACAACCCATGGTCAAGCAAGTGGATGGCAAAAATGTAATCTTGCCCATAGAACAATATGGCGTTAAACTAATGTCAATTGGTTTTCTGACCCCAGCGGAATCCGCAGTAGTTTGGAGAGGACCTATGGCCAGTTCAGCATTGAAGCAGTTTATTGGAGATGTGGAATGGGGCGAACTTGATTACTTGTTGATTGATCTACCTCCAGGCACATCAGACATCCACCTTACAATGGTTCAAACAGTTCCTGTAACAGGCGCAGTTATAGTGACTACCCCTCAAAAAGTAGCGTTAGCTGATGCTACCAAAGGTCTGACCATGTTTAAACAGCCACAAATTAATGTGCCTGTTCTAGGTGTTGTAGAAAATATGGCTTACTTTTCCCCTGAAGAACTGCCGAATAATAAATATTATATATTTGGGAAAGAAGGCGGGAGAAAGCTAGCTGAGAAATATGAAGTACCCTTTTTGGGTGAAATACCGTTAGTACAAAGCATAAGGGAAAGTGGAGACACGGGTTATCCTGCAGTATTCAAGTCAGGAATAACGGAAAAAGCATTCAGTGAACTTGCTGAGAATGTAGCTAGGCAAGTAGCTATTCGAAATGCCGAAAAAAATAAAACTGAAGTAGTTCAAGTCAATATATAATAAAATGAAGGCCGAATTAATTGATAAAGTAGAAAAGGCATTGGATACCATAAGGCCTTATTTGGAGGCTGATGGAGGCAATGTAAAAATAGTAGAAATTACCGAAGACAACATTTTGAAGTTAGAGTTAACTGGAACATGCAGCTCCTGCCCAATGTCCACGATGACCCTAAAAGCGGGGGTTGAAGAAGCTATTAAAAGGGACATTCCAGAAATCATTAAAGTAGTGGCGGTAAATGTTGCAGTTGCGTAAAACAGTTCAATTTTTGAATAAAATTATAGGAATAAGGACAAGTTTAATTTTGTCCTTATTCCTATTTTTATTTGTATCAGTAGGGTATTCCCAACAATTTTTTGGACAGGTATATCAGCATGTTCATGATGAGAAATGTGCTGCCTTACCTATGGAAAAATATATTGAAGAACATGTAGGAGTCGTGGGTTCAAGTGAATATTTTGAATCATGGATGCAGGGACAATTAGAGGAAAGAAAGAAGACTCCTTCAATTCTGAGGAGTTTAGAAGATGAAGTCCGCATTATCCCTGTTGTTGTGCATATTGTCCATAATGGGGAGGATATAGGTGTAGGAACCAATTTGCCTGAAGTCCAAATACTTAATCAAATCCGCACGTTAAACGAAGATTTCAGAAGACAAAATCCCGATGCAGCAAATACTTCCCCCATTTTCAGAGATGTTGCAGCTGATTCTAGAATAGAGTTTGTTTTAGCTAAACAAGATCCTGAAGGACTTCCAACATCAGGAATAATAAGGGTACAAGGCACAAAAAATAGCTATGCGGCGGTTTCAGATGCCCAGCTTCTAAGCCAGTTTTCATATTGGCCAGCCGAGGAATACCTAAATATTTGGGTTGCCCCAGTCGCTGGAAATGTATTGGGTTGGGCAAGTCCGCCTATAGCAGATTTGCCAGGCCTTGGAAGTATTGTTTTTCCAAGAGAAATAGATGGAGTATATGTCACTTCCTCATGGTTTGGAGAAGGTGGTAACGCTAATCCGAGTGCAAGGGGTCGTACTTTGACGCATGAAGTGGGCCATTTTCTTGGTCTAAGGCATATTTGGGGCGACGGGAATTGTAGTGTAGATGATTTCGTTGATGATACTCCAAATCAAGATGGGCCTAATTTTGTATGCAGGATTGACAGCCCGCGTTTTACCTGTGATAGTCAGGATATGACCGAAAATTATATGGACTACACTACTGATGCCTGTATGAACATTTTCACCCAAGGTCAAGTAGAAAGATTCAATGTAGTGTTGGCTAATAGCCCTCGAAGATCAAGTTTGATCAATAATAGGGCAACTGTTGAACCTGAGCTTTTCCCTAATAATCTTTCAATTGACAGGTTGATCAATCCTGCTGACCTCGTTTGCGATTTAACAATTATCCCAGAACTTTTACTGAGAAATAGAGGAGAAAACACTATTACTTCAGCACGCATAGAGATCCTTTTGAATGGTAATTTAATAGAAACCAAAGACTTTGATTTGAATTTAGCTCTTGGAGATACCACGTTAGTCACATTTTCACAAATTGTACTCTCGGGAAGCAATGATGAGTTTGAGGCCAATATCATAAGGGTAAATGATGAAGATAATCCAGAGACAGTTAGTAAAACAGTAACTTCTTTTCCTGTGTTGCAACCCAACATAGATTTACCTTATACCTTTGACTTTAGAGATTTAGATGATTTATGGATAATAAGAAACCCAGATGACAGCATAACTTGGGAAGTTGGAGAGCTGAATATTGATGGCAACATTCAAGAAGTATTGCAATTAAGGAATTATGAATATGAAGCTTTTAACCAGCTTGATTTCCTTATTTCTCCTCAGATTAACCTGAATGAATTCCCGAATACCCAAGTCACATTTAATATGGCTTATGCCCCCTATAATGCTCAAGGTTTTGGAGATGATCTTATAGTAGCCATTTCCGATGATTGCGGGAATACTTTCCTTATCGATAGCGCTCCTTATAATAAGGATAGGCAGTTTTTGCAGACTTCTTCCCCAACACTTGATTTCTTTATTCCAAGTCGTGAAAATCAATTCAGGAGAGAAATAGTAAATCTTGCCCCATTTGCTGATCTGGGAACTGTCAGAATAGCTTTGATCAATAGGAATGGATATGGGAATAATATTTACATCAAAGATTTGGAAATTCTTGATGAAGAATTTTATAGATACAAGGTTGATCTATTGGAGTTGGTGACACCCTCACCCGTATCCACAGGTGACCATGAACAAGAAACTATCAGAGCTGTAAATACAGGAAACTTACCCATTGATGCTTTTATATTTAGAAGACGGCTTGGTAATGCCAATCCTCAGTCCTTCATAGGAAGAGGAATTGGTTTGGGTCCAGGAGATAGTTTAAATATCAATTTACCTAGAGGCACTTTGGGGTCGGATATTAGTAGGCTAACCTATACAGTAGATTTCCCTAATTTTGACCAAAACCTAGATAACTCTGATGATATCACCAGATTTATTTTGACAAACTCTAATTTTACTAGGGTTCCTTTCAGGCAAAACTTCAATAATACTGTTGTCATTTCACCATGGGTTGTAATTAACCCAGAAGGCAACAACAATAACTGGCAATTAACGCCTCTACAATCAGGTGAATCTGGTTCTAACCTTATCCGACTTGAAAACCCCGAAGAAAATAATTCATATTGGATGGGTTCTCCAATATTTGACCTCTCTGATCAAAGGCAGGCGTCTCTATTCTTTGATTTTGCTTCGGGTCAAGTAACGGATAATACTACCCTTAAAGTACTCGCAAGTAGAAATGGTGGTAGAACTTATAGTGAAGTTTCTTCAAAATCAGGTTCTGATCTCAATACTTCTCAATCCTCTGAGGCCAATCCAAATCAAAGGGGAGATTTTGAAAGACAATTTGTCAATCTTACCGATTATGCGGGAAGTGAAAATGTCCGAGTAGCTATTGTTTTGGAAAATTCCAATGAAACAAACGGGACTGCATTTATCGATAATATAGAGTTTTTCTTGTCTGCAAATCCTGAACCAGTAGATCCTGGATTAGGGAACACTATCATATACCCCAATCCCGCTAGGGATGTATTCAACATTGTGTTCAATCTACAGACATTTGAAAATGTAAATATTCAAATCACTTCACCAACAGGTCAATTGGTACACGATGTTGATTATCCGAACACATTAAACCAGACTTATACATTTAGCTCTCAGCTATTTTCCAAGGGATTATTTATCGTTAGAATTACCAGTAATTCAATCACAGAAACAAGAAAATTGATCATTCACTGATATAAAAAATCACATATTGAGGGCCAGAAAGCAATAATATGTTTTCTGGCTTTTGGTTTATAAATAATTTATGGCTGATTTCTTGCGAGCTTATTGATAGATTTGCACAACAAAATATAAATTAATTTTACCTTTATCCGTTAGTCCTTTAAAATAAGCTCTCAAAAGCTAGAATTTAAGAAGCAGTGAAAAAAATAGCAATCCACCTGGTTTTAGTCATTACGGCAGTTATCATATTTGCCTTTATATTTTTGAAAATATTCCTTCCCTCCTATACCAATCATGGTCAGACTGTATCTGTCCCTGATCTTGAGGGATATGAATACCATGAACTTGACAATTATCTCAAGGAAAGAGATTTGAGGTATGAAGTAACGCTGGACAGTGGCTTCAACAATGAACTAAAGCCATTGTCAGTCATGAAGCAAAATCCAAAACCAGGCAATAAAGTAAAGAAAGGTAGAAAAGTTTACGTCACGCTTAATGCTAAAAATGCACCTTTGATCAAAATGCCAAACCTGGTAAATAGCCAATTAAAAAATGCTCAGGAAATCATTGGGAATGTAGGATTGGTAAGGGGTGAAATCGTCTATGTTCCGGATATAGGTATAAATGTGGTTTTGGAGCAAAAATATAGAGGAAGAAACGTCAAAGAAGGATTTGAAATACCAAAAGGCTCTCAGATTGACCTAGTAGTTGGCGATGGTCTGGGCAATCAGATCTTGGATGTCCCCAGCTTAATTGGTATGGATGAAATTGATGCCGAATTCCTGATAATTGGCTCAGGTCTAAGGATGGGTAAAATCAATTATGTTCAGACAGATTCAGTCCCTCAGGGAATCATCATTCAACAAATCCCTCCAGCAGGTGCAGAAGTAAAAACAGGAGAACCTATTGACGTATGGATTTCTGATCTGAAAAAAAACACAGATTTCTAAAATGATGAAATGCATGTCTAATACTTCTTATTTGATACTGATGCTTTTCCTAAGTATCAATCAAGAAGTTTTGGCACAATTTCAACAATTGCCTACCCCAATTTATACTTCTAAATCAAGTAGTGAAAACCTTAGGCAATTTGAGGAAAAACTCTCTCTTCCTTTTTGGGATGACTTTTCCAACAAAGGCATTGACAGTACCAAGTGGATCAATGAAGGGGCAACGCACTCTTTTACTGTAGCCAATGCAGCTCCATCCTTAGGTGTACTTCTTTTGGACGGTGTTGATGAAAATGGCAGACCCTATTCCAATGTATTGGTAGAACAGGGAGATACCGATGCCATCAGCTCCAGGGTTATCGATCTTTCAGGAATAAGTTCTGAAGAAGAAAATTCAATATTTCTCAGCTTTTTCTGGCAGGCAGGTGGTAAAGCAGAAATGCCTGACATCAATGACAACCTTTCCCTAATGTTTAGGGATACCTTAGGCAATTGGATCACAATGTGGGAAATAGCGGGGGATTTACCTGCAGAACAATTTTTCTTCACCCAAGAAATCATACAGGTCGGCCCTGATTTTCAGCACCAGGATTTTCAATTTAGGTTCCAAATCAGTGGACGCGCATCTGGACCCTTCGACAGTTGGTTGATTGATTATGTCTATTTAAATAAAAATCGGTCATCAAATGACCTTTTTTACCCTGACAGAACACTTACAAGAGACAATTTGAGGCCCACAAATAAATATTCTGCCATACCACTTTTTGAAGCCCAGAATATTGACGGTGAATTTTGGGGAAGCACAGGGAATGAGTTTAAAAATCTAGAAAATAGGTTTAGGGCCATGGAGTATAGTGTGGAAGTCCGGGATAAAAATAACAATTCAATTATATCTAGGGTCAATAATAACACTCCTTTCAACCCCGTACCATTAGGCTCTGAGAGGCGAATTTTCGATAGCAATTCTATATCTGAAATTCCTTTCCCAGAAGAAGAGACTGACTATGAATTTACCACATATATTAGTTCTGGTGACCTCAACCTCTTTCAAATAGTAAATGGAGATAGTGTTTTCTTTAACGACATCAACCTCAGGGTCAATGACACCGTAAGGTCTGTGATTTCCTTTAGGGATTACTTTGCTTATGACGATGGGAATATAGACTATTCAGCAGGAATCAACCAAAGATCAGGAAGTCTTGTAAACAGGTTTGAGACATCTATAAATGCTTATGTCAAAGGCATCAGCATTAACTTCACAAATCAAAGTCAGGCGAATCAAATCATAGATTTGGCTATTTGGCAGGATCTTCAAGAAGACCCTATTTATGTGAGGGAAGTATTTATTCCTGAGGAAGATGGATTGGATGATTTTTCTTATTTTGAGTTGGATGAGAACATTAGGGTCAGCGAAAGATTTTTTGTTGGTTTCACACAGTTTACCAATGAATTCATCCATGTAGGACTAGATAAAACCTTTGATAATGGTCGGGAAATTTTTTATAATGTGGCTGGGCCATGGCAACAAAATGAGACGGTTGAAGGATCATTGATGATTCGTGTGCACCTTAGTGAAGATCAGATTGTAGAAGAAGAGAATACTGAAGAAGAAAGTAATCTTAGAATTTATCCAAATCCTGTCTCAGATAGGTTATTTGTAGAAGGTGCAATTGATGATCTGTCAGTATATGATCCGTATGGAAGGCGGTTGGACTTGCCTATAGAATCAAATGCTGAAGAAAATTTTATTACTTTTACAGGACTCCAAAAAGGTGTTTACGTATTAAAAGTAATTCAAAACGGAAACAGTATTTCAAAAAGAATTTTAGTAAAATAGATATGGAAGACATTACAGTATCAGAATTGAGAGAAAAATTACAGAGAGGTGAGGATTTTGTCTTTATAGACGTTAGGGAAGAATGGGAGTATGAAGAGGACAATCTAGGTGCAAAAAACATACCTTTAGGACAATTGCCACATGATCTTGAAGAGCTTGAGGAGTTTAAAGAAAAAGAAGTGGTAGTCCAGTGTCGTTCAGGAGCCCGAAGTGGAAATGCAAAAAAATTCCTCGAAACTAGGGGTTTTAACAAGGTTAGAAACCTTTTAGGAGGTATTATGGCATATCGAGAAATGGAAGAGGAAGAAGGTTAAGGGGAATCATTACCTTCTCAAGACACACTTTATGAAATATTAAGGTGTGTTTTTTTATTCCATTATAAAAGGCTGTGGTGTAAAGCAAAGAATGAAAATCACAAGTGCCAACCAACCTAAAATTTGCCTGCCTTGGTCTAATTTCTTATGTCCGCTGACTTCAGGATGTTCGATTCCCATTAACCTTCCGAGAAGTAAGCCAAACAGCAACCAGCCAGAGTATCCTTCAAGTCCTACCCATACATTCACCATAATATATTGTACAGAGACAATCGAAAGGATTATTGCCCATTTCGTTTGTGTAGGCAGACTGGTTTTACGGTAGCAAACATACAGAAAACCTATATAAAGCGGTATTCTGATCAGTAATTCATCTATAGAATGAAAGGGATTGATTATTCCCAGACCAGCATAAAAGATAAAAGCAGTATATGCTATCAATGATATTAGTTTATGGTTTTTAGGAAATAAACCAAAGACAATATGTCCCCCATCCAATTGACCTATGGGAAGCAAGTTCAGGGCAGTAAAGAACAATGCCAAGTATCCTGCAAAGAGATAAGGGAAATGGATGATTTCAGACATTACAGGCATTTTTTCAGGGTCAGCCAATAGTTTTTCCATTCCAAGAAACAGAAGGTTATAGCCTATTTCCAAATTGATATACCCATCTTCCGCAGAATGACCTTCAAACTCAGGATCCAGATACTCCGGATGAATTTGATAAATATAGTCTGCATCCGGAAGGTTTGTAAATCCATAAAATAAAACTCCTATTGCAATGACAAATCCAGCCAGTGGCCCTGCAATTCCAATATCAAAAAATTTCTTCCGGCTATTAATGAAGCTCTTCATTTGAATGATAGCTCCGAAAGTACCAATGGATGGAGCACCCAAGAATCCAAGCCACCCTGGAACAAAATACGGTAATGAAGATTTGACCCTGTGATATATAGAGGTGAATAAATGACCTAATTCATGGATTAACAAGATTCCAATAAAGGGAATAGAAAAGTGTAAGGATTTTAGAAAATATTCCCAATTGAGAAAATGTTCTTCCTTGCCCAGAATAGATCTTCCAAAAAGCCATTCACCCCCTGCAAATGTTGTTGCTACTAAAGTAAGTATGAACAGCAGCCCATGCTTAAAATACTCCTTTTTACTGTACATCCTGAAAAAATTCAATCAAGGCTTTTGGATGAGTAATTTGTATGGCTTTCATGCCAGTTTTTTCAGCCCCTTTTATATTGGCTTCAAGATCATCAAAGAAGATGGCTTTTCCCGGAACTACGTTCAGGGTCTCCAATACTTTTTCATATATAGCTGTATCTGGCTTAGCAAGCCCCATCTCATGACTAAGAAATACTTGGTCACAGAGATCATTTATGGTTTTATGATCAGATATCTCCTGCAACATTTCATTGAATTTCACAATATGGATGTCGTTGGTATTACTTAAAATGGCAGTTTTATAATGCTTTCTTAAGGATGCCAATAACTTTAGCCTTTCCTGAGGGATCTTTCTTAGAAGACTGTTCCATACATGATCGATTTGTTGATCAGACCAATTCTCTTCGTATAGATTTCTAACAGCATTTCTGAATTCATCATTGCTGATTAATCCTTTTTCATATTCTTTATGAAAAGTAGAAGGAAAAAACCTAGAGGTGAGGCAATGTTTTTCTTTGGGAAGTATTTTTTTCAACTCATTGATACTGAAATCATAATCTATGTCGATGATAACGTTTCCCAGATCAAAGATCAAAAAATCAATTTTATCCAGTTTTTTCATTTGAAATCAAGTTGTAAAATTAAAACCAAATATGTAACATTGCAGTCCCAAAAGCAAGGTTACATGCTTAAAAATCGGGGCCTATAGCTCAGTTGGTTAGAGCTTCTGACTCATAATCAGGAGGTCCCTGGTTCGAGCCCAGGTGGGCCCACAAGGCCGGAAAGAAATTTCCGGCCTTTTTTTATTATT
>NZ_REBN01000018.1 GCF_007692705.1 Mongoliibacter sp. | reverse complement strand
TTTTTTTTGCTCATGATCAATAGCTCAATTCTGCATCTTGAATGATGAAATTGAGCTCTTCAAGATCACTGTCATTAAGTTTAAGCTTGCCCTTAATAGTAACAATTTCATCTGTCTTGATCCTTTTACCAGGACGCTTTTTCAGGTAACCTACCACCACACTTTCTGGGCCCGCTCCTCCACAGAAGAAACATTCTGCATTCGGGTATTTGGAAATTACGGCGATATTGGATGTATTCATTTCCAAAGGAATAAAAAATCCGGTAATGGATACCTCTTTTCCTTCCATTGCCTTCAATTCATCAGGAAACTTAGGATACAAAAAATACATGCCATACTCCCTATTGAGTTTTTCTACAAACCTTGTCTTTCCCATCAGAGCCCACATATCCTTCTCAGGAAGGTTCATCGCAGTGCCTACTACGACTAGAATCAAAAAGAGTGGAAGTAGTTTTTTCATAAAATTATAATGGATTTAGTAGTAGCAACTTGTCTTCAATGGAAAGTTAACAAGACTGTATTTAATGATCTTCCTGAAAGCAAACAAGTATACGGGACGCAGCGGTTTGTGTTTCTTTCCAATAATTCGATGAAGTACAGACTTGAAGCAAAGAAGACTCCGGCGAGGCCGGAGTCTATTGTCAACCACCATCATTCAAATGAAGAGAACACTACATGAATGATAATACCCAAAGTTAAGGAATTCTATTAAATTAATTGCAACACAGTTGCATTAAATTAAAAAATTTAAAGAATTTCACATTTTTTATCTTTGCAGAATGAAAATAGACTTCAATCAAGGGGATCTTACGACGATTCTCAAACAAACCAAAAAGAAAACACTGAGAATCACTCTAGTACGTCTGTTGGTGTTTTTTTCCTTCATACCTGTATTGGTATTGAGCCTCACGGATTATCCGATATTATTTTTGCTACTCCTCCTGCAATTGATTTTATTCGTCTACCTAATTATTCGCTTCAACCACTTCAAAGACGTAGAAGCATTTTTGAAAGTATTGATCAAAATGGATTATGAAAGGGATTTGAGAAGGACCAGAAATCTCCATTCTTTTGATGCTGGAAATGAATTCCAATCTAAGTCACACCCCTTTGCGATTGACCTTGACTTATTCGGTGAGCATTCCGTTTTTCAATTGCTCAACCATACTTGTAACATCAGCGGAAGAAAACTACTTGCTAAGAAAATCAAGAAAAATATTGACCCCGCCAATGCCCAAATACTCAGACCAGCAATAGATGAACTGGCAGAAGATCATAAATTTCTCAGGAGTTTTGAAGCTACCGGTCGGGCTTTTATCAAAGAAGAAAAGCCAAAGGATAAATTTTACAATTGGCTGAGCCAACCCTTACGATGGAAATCCTTTTATTACCTCCCCATGTTTTTAGGACCGATTTTAGGATTAGCTTTGGTTTTTGGTGTAGCTGCGGGTCTCTTGCCTATCGCTTATTTGAGTTTTTGGATCCTCATTGGATTACTACTATTGGGTTTTGTTTTCAAACCGCTAGCAGAAGCGAGTAAAGTATTTCCAAGTCAGGGAGACATCAAAACCTATAGAATTTGGTCCAGTATGCTTATGGACAAAAAATTTAATGATCCCTATCTTCAGGAACAGGGCAAAACTTTCAATGATAAAAATAATATTCCGGAAGGACTGAAAACCTTGGAACAAGTTTCCTTTTTGGTGGAAAACCGGATCAATCTGGTCTACTTGATATTCAACTTGCTTTTTTGGCTGGACTTTGGTCTTTTTTGGAAATTAAAAAAATGGAAACAATCCTACGAGAATCAATTAAAAGACCTGGATCTTATCTTCGATCAATGGCAGGTACTGGTCTCCTTGGGAAGCTTTTCTGCAGAAGAAAAACTCGTAGGGGATATTTCATGGACTGAGGAAGAGCTAATTTATTTCAAAACGCTCAAGCATCCTTTATTGAAACCTGACATAGCAGTAGCGAATTCCCTAAAACTGATACCGGAAGAACAAACCGTTTTATTGACTGGATCAAATATGTCAGGCAAAACTACTTTTATGAGAACCATTGGAGTGAACATGGTCTTGGTAAATCTCGGCTTGCGTCCTTTTGCAGAGAAACTCACAGTCGGCCCTTTTCAGTTGTACACCAGCATGAGGAACATGGACAATCTTGGCGAAAGTGTAAGCTCCTTTTATGCTGAGCTTGCACGGATAAAACAAGTCCTCTCTGCGGCTGAAAGAGGGGAGAAAGTTTTTTTCCTTATGGATGAGATCCTAAAGGGAACCAATACTGTCGACCGTGTTCAGGGAAGTGAAGCATTGATAAAACAACTTTCAGGAAGTGGCGCAAAGGGAATCATCAGCACCCATGACATAGAGTTGAGCAGCTTGGAAGAGCAGTTGAAATATTTGAAAAATTACAGTTTTCACAGTGAAATCTCTGATAATGAAATCCATTTTGACTATACACTCAAACCCGGTCCCTGTCCAAGTTTCAATGCGCACAAACTCATGGAATTGATGGGGATCAAATTTAGTTGAATTTTGATTTTGGCATAGTGCTTGTTTAATACTATTTGAAAATCAATTATTTAACTTAACCAAAACGACTATGAGCTCATTATTTTATTTGATCGCCGTGATTTTGGTCATTGGGTGGATCTTTGGCTTCTTTGTATATAGTGTTGGTGGATTGATTCATATACTCTTGGTATTGGCAATCATATCCATACTTCTAAGATTAATCGGTGGTAGGACAGTGTAGAAAAAAATCATTTCATAATTCAAATCCCGCTTCGGCGGGATTTTTTATGATTTACCCACTCATCCCTTACATTTTTCCTGTATTTTTGGGCAACCAAAGCTTTTCCCCGTGCAGAAAAATTACCAGCAAAAAACTTTAGGAATTCTTGGAGGTGGTCAATTGGGCCGCATGCTTATTCAATCAGCCATCAATTACAATATCGATATCCACATCCTTGACCCGGATGTCAACGCTCCCTGCAAATCCATATGTCAGAAATTTACACAGGGCAGTCTAACTGATTTCGATACGGTCTATAATTTTGGTCTAAGCTGTGATGTCATTACCATCGAAATAGAAAATGTCAATACAGAGGCTCTTGAGGCATTAGCCAAGGAGGGAAAGGAAGTTTTTCCTCAACCTCATATCATCAAACTCATCCAAGACAAAAGAACCCAAAAGGAGTTTTA
>NZ_REBN01000199.1 GCF_007692705.1 Mongoliibacter sp. | reverse complement strand
TATCGATAGATACTGATGGATATTAGATATTTGGATATGGTTGAAATAAATAGAAATATTTAGCCGGGATACTGATTGATTTTAAGGTATTATTATCTTGAAAGACAGAATCATCTTATCTTTGGTAAATGGAAAATATATTGATAGAAAAGCTTGATAAAGACCAATCAAAAACTGTCAAGGCTATTTTAAAAGCGCTTAAAGTCAAATTCAAAACTTTGGAAGATATCTCAGATTCCAAAAAGATTGCTGAGGGTGTCGCCCGAGGCTATAAAGAAATGTTAGAAGTGAAATCGGGTAAATTAGAAGCAAAAAATGCAAGAGATTTACTTCATGATTTATGACTTTTCAAGTAAAAGCCATACCGGAATTTGAGAAAGAACTCAAAAAGCTATTGAAGAAATATCCCTCCTTATAAGATGAGTTCTTAACTTTAGTTGAAAGCCTTGAAACTAATCCAAATCAAGTTGTCCAGATTTTTAAAAATTGTTTTAAAATCAGAATTGCTATTAAGAGTAAAGGGAAAGGTAAATCAGGCGGTGGAAGGGTGATTACCCATATTGCAGTAACAGAGAGTATTGTATTCCTTTTATCCATTTATGATAAATCCAAACAGGAGTCAATAACTGACGCTTATATTAAACTTTTGTTGGAACAAATTTCGGATAAGTAAAATAGTTTTTTTTACAATTTAATAGCACAATCCGGTGATGGAGAAGGGGATCTTAGTGAATTAACCTTCTATACATTATAATTAACAAATAATAACCGCAAAATTCATATTAATGTAGCGGTTATAATCGCTGATTTTATATAAAATTACGGTTATAAGACAAATGAGTCCAGATTATCAAAATGGACCACCTGAACACTTGCATCTGAATAAGTGTTTTGGAAAGTACTCGGTATTTTGACTTTGGCTTTTGGATTCCATTTGAATTCCCATGCGGAAAGTTTCCCGTTTACTTCTTCCAAATAATCTATTTCCTGCTGGGCATGGGTTCTCCAGAAATACCCGATATTGTATTTACCTTCTAACGCATTTTTTTTGAACCGCTCTGCCATCAGGAAATTTTCCCAAAGTGCTCCTACGTCTGTCCTACTTTCAAGTGGAAGAAAGTTACCGATCAGGCTATTCCTGATACCATTATCCACAAAATATATTTTCTTGGCCTTTTTCAGCTCATTTCGTAAATTCTTGCTATAGGAACCTACCCTAAAAACGATAAAGGTTTGTTCCAATAAGGTTATGTATTTTTCTACGGTCTCGTTATCCAGGCCGGCAAGCATTCCCAATTCATTGAAAGAAATTTCATTCCCAACTTGATAAGCCAAAGCCTGAAGTAACTTAATGATTTGATCCGGCTTCCGTAAATTCCCTAATGCAAAAACATCTTTGAAAAGATAACTGTCTGCGATCATCTTTAGCCTTTCTTCGGCATCATCGTGATTGATGACTATCTCAGGATAATATCCATAGACCATTCGAACAGGAACCATGCGTTTTTCTTCCAGGAAATTACTGTGGTCCACCATTTCCGAAAAAGAAAACGGAAAAAGAAAATACTCCCATTTTCTTCCTGTCAGAGGTTCTCGTATAAAATTGGAGAGTTCAAAAGCAGAAGAACCTGTCGCCAGAACCTTGACCTCAGGGAAGTTATCTACGATGATTTTGATACAAATACCAATATTTTGAATGCGTTGGGCTTCATCAATGATGACTGTCCTCGCTTTGCCTATCAAGGTCTTGAGTTTGGTGGAACTTGGATTTGCCAGCAATTCCCTGATATCGGCATCATCTCCATTCCACCATAGGATGGGAGATTGGAATTGGTTAGCGTGATTTTTTAGCAAGGTGCTTTTCCCCACCTGCCTCGGACCAAAAAGAATAATAGCTTTATTATCCTTGATCTTTTTGGAAACTTTAACTTGTATGTGTCTCGGAATAAACATAATCGCAAATTTAATATAAATTTTGCGATTATAAACGCTGATTTTATATAAATTTTGCGATTATAAGTTCTTATCCTTCATTGGATAGTGTATATCTATCAAGGTTAAAACTCAACTCCGAGGAATTATTCCGACCACAAATCGGCACAATAGAGAACTTTTATCTCAACCCAGGTCGCTAAAAAATCTTGAAAAACTATAGGATCATCAAAGTTTAGCTTAGTGCAATCACAGTAATACTGGGATTAATTGGTGGAACTTATTAAGGAAGATTGGATTCGATTTTTGAAAAATGTGAATCAAAGAGAGCTTTTTAAACAACTTAATTCCCCAGGAAAATTGTAAAACCAAACTTTAAGCCTAAGACATTCTCTCTGGTGTAAAATCCATCAGATTCGAAATTCGCTCGATTAGAACTATAATTTAATAGCAAATCAAAGCTACTCCGCTCTCCCAACAACAAGGCAAGTCCCAAACCTCCCCCAAGACTAGTGACTGAAGTATTGCTCACACTTTCTCCAACGAAATCAGTCCTAGTTCTTTGGTTGCCAAAAATAGAATTCACCTCAGCAAAAGGCAGAATTTTTCCTTTCGGTACATAATACCTGACAAAAGGCCCTGCTCCAAACAAAGAGTTTTTGGCCTCAAATGCAAAGGCGTTGAGAAATATTTCCCTACTTCCCCAACCCAAAGCCAAATCGACTCCAGCTGCCAAATTATTGGTTAGAAAATAGCCCACCTTCGGTGCAAAAAAGATGTTGTATGAACTGCTTTTTTCAGAAGAACCATCAGCAAACTCCCTTGTTGAATTGGAAAAATACATATCCATCATTCCTATACCATTTGAAAATCCAATGTGGGTACCGGCACCAAGGAGCATTCTTCCTTTTTCAGTTTGACCATAAACAGAAACACTGATCAGAAGAAAAAAACATATGGTTTTGAACATTTTCATAAAGCAAAATTTTTGGTCTAAGAATGGAATCTTTAGGATCTAATAATGGGAAATTAGCTAGGAAATGAACAGGATAAACTTCGTTCATCCTCATCTGATAAACTTTATATTTAAGGTTGCCTCCCAAGAAACATGGTGAAGCCAATTTTAATCCCTAAGGTATTTTCCCTGTCGGTATAGTCCTCTGATTCAGTGTTTATGCTGTTAGAAGTATAATTTAAAACCAAATCAATGCTGCTTCTCTTTCCCAATAAAAAGGCAAGCCCTAAACCTCCACCAATGGCAGTAAAATTTTGTCGATTTTCTGAACTGGTAAAACCGGAAATTTCTATGTTCCTATTGCCAAAAAGTGAGTTTGCCTCTACAAATGGCAAAACCTTTCCACTGGGAAAATAATAACGTACAAATGGTCCTACACTGAAAAGAGAGCTTTTTGAATCTAAGTTTTGTGAGGCAGCATCAATAGTCGAAGTTCCTCTACCCGAACCTAATGCTAAATCCAATCCAGCAACCAAATTATCAAAGATAAAGTATCCTGCTTTTGGAGCTATAAATATATTATTGCTGTTAGTTTGACCAGAAAGACCATCATCAATAAAAGTCTTTTGCCTTGAAAATGAAAGATTCATCATCCCTGATGATTCAGACAAGCCCAAATTAGTACCAGCACCAATCAAGAATCGGCCCTTTTCAGTTTGGGCAAGAGTGGAAAAACTAATAAGAAGAAAAAAGCATAGTATGTTGAGCTTTTTCATGAGAACATGAGTCTGGAGAACGATAGAATTAATTTACGAAAACTAACCAACTATTAAAAGTAATTAACACTTACTTTGTCCGGTATTTTCATTTTTGGTATCCTTAAAAAAGTAATAGGCTCAAATATATAGCATTCAACTTCCTTATTCTCAAAAATTAAGATACGATTTAGCCAAAAAACACTTAGACTTATCTCACACGCTCCTTTGTAAACCAATTCCCAAAAACAATGATAAAAACCACACCGATCAAGGTGGTTAAAATGCTTATACCGTTACTTAACGAGGGCTTCCCCAACCAAATTGCCAAAAAATAACCTGCTATCACGATCAATCCCATAATGACAAAGACAATGCTTGCAAATTTCGGCAATCCATTCGCTATGGCATTTTCTCTTTCTCTTTGAGATAAGTTATTGTACCCCGCTAGCAGATTAGGGAAAAACCTGATAAGGATTGCGATGGCTATAAAAATCAGACCGGTATAGATGCTCTGCATGATTGAATTCAATTTTTGATTGCCTCGAAGACCCAAAGTTTTAAATGGAAATTGTTTCTTGGTGGCTTTGTGGTTTAGTTAATGAGATTTTTTTTTCAAATTAAAGATCAATTTCTTACTCTAAATCTACTAAAAATTAATACATATCTATGGTTGACACTAAGGTGACTAATCTATTTTTAAGAGATGGTAGCTGTTTTTATATAGTTTAAGAATTAATCAAGCCTAATTTTTAGAACATAATCTAAATTTTAGGCCAAATTTTTAGATTATAACCCTAATATTAGGCGTATTTTTTAGATTATAATCCTAATATTTGGTATATTTGATGTGTTAATATTTTAAAAATGGTCCGAAGAGAACTTACTGATAAGCTTATTAATGCCTGTTTCAAGAACAAGGTGATCATTCTTCTAGGAGCAAGGCAAGTTGGAAAAACTACTTTACTCAAGGAAGTTGTGAGGACAATCAATGTACCATCTACCTGGCTCAATGCAGATGAGGCGGATATTTTGGAAGCCTTTTCTTCCGCTGTCACCAGCACTCAGCTAATACAACTTATTGGCACAAGTACACAGTTGGTGATCATTGACGAGGCCCAGCAGATTCCAGATATAGGCCGAAAACTCAAACTTATCTACGACAATCGACCCGACATCCAGGTGATTGCCACAGGTTCATCTGCTTTTGACCTACAGCATCAAACTGCAGAACCCTTGACGGGAAGAAAGAAAACCTTTCACTTGTTTCCCATCAGTTATCAGGAAACGGTGATAGATACCTCCACTTTAGAAGCCAAAAGGTTATTGGATACACGTTTAACTTATGGTCTCTATCCAGAGGTTGTCAACAATCCCGGTCAGGAAAAAGAAACCCTTTTAGAAATTGCCCAGAGCTACCTTTACAAAGATGTCTTGCAAATGGATAGTATCCGGAAACCAAGCCACCTTGAAAAATTATTAAAAGCTTTGGCTTTTCAGGTAGGGTCTGAGGTCAGTTATCATGAACTTGCCCAAACCATTGGCAATATAGATACTGCCACTGTGGAAAAGTACCTGGATTTATTGGAAAAGGCTTTTGTCATCTTTAAACTTCCTGCATTTAGCCGCAACCTGAGAAATGAAATCAAAAAAGGCAAGAAATACTATTTCTACGACAATGGTATCCGCAATGTCCTGATCAGTAACTTTTCAATTCCTGAAATGCGACAAGATAAAGGAGCCTTGTGGGAAAACTTTCTAATCTCTGAAAGGCTTAAATACAATTCCTATACAGGAAGATTTGTCAATAGCTATTTTTGGCGTACCCATGACCAAGCCGAAATAGATTACATCGAAGAAGCGGATGGCATCCTTCATGCTTTTGAATTCAAATGGAAAGATCAAAAAGTAAGGTTCCCTGCATCCTTTCTCCAAGCTTATCCCGACCATGAAACGGCAGTGATTATCAAACAAAATTTCGAAGGATTTCTAGGGGTATAGTCGACCTTACTTCAGCCTTACCAAACCAATCATAGGATTGGCTTCTTCCTGTGCACCTGATTTGTATTCAGCTGATTTGACGAAATAGAACAAATCTTTTTCTGCACACAAAACCCTTAAATTTAACCTATCCCCATCTTCATCCAAAAATCCATCTTTCACATAATAGGGCTCTCCACTCCCCATATGATAGAGAAATTGGTGCAAACTACTTTTTTCATAAAAATGGGAACTGATGTAATTGGCAGTATGTACCACATTTGCGATATAATACTTTTTAAAGCCCCTGTCATCTAAATGTGGTTTAGGAAAATTCAACTTGGCAAAAGGCATCAATTGCATGTCCTTAAACTGATAGAGCGTGTCTCGTAGGTAGTTTTCATTGGTCGTTACAGGGGTATAGATGAAATGATTACAGCCAAAACTGCTGATATAATCAGTATATCCTAAAACAGAGGCTATTTTCTTTTCCATTTCGACTTTACGTAATGGAAGTGTGTCTAATATTGCTATATCTGCTCCTAATCGATATAACTTGGTCTCATTGGCAAAACCTCCTTCTACTTCATTTCCATATTCCTGTGAAATTCCAAACCTCTCTCCATCCAGCATACATAAATAGTCAAATGAGGCATTCATCCTCTTTTCCTCTAATAACTCATGTTTGGGAGAATACCTCAAGAATTTATAATTGGCAAAAACATAAATCTCTCCAGAACGATCATCAATGGCCATGGCAGAAACAGACCTGTATTCCCCAGGACCATCACCTTGTTTTCCGAGCGCACCCAAAAATTTCCCATCCAGATCGAAGACTAGGATTTTTTGAAATACATACCAGATATACAATTTGTTATCATGAAGGTACACTTCATTAATTCTTGAAATAAATGCATCAGGCCGGGTTTCAAGTTGGATAAATTGTATGGAATCCGCGATGTCGTGTAAAGTAATTTCCGTATTTACCTTGTCAGGCACATTGATTTCAATCAATTCTGACTTAGGCTTTTCGACACAGGCAAAAAATCCTGAAAACATCGCTACAAATAATAAACCCCTTAACATTAGATCGTCCATAAATTATATTTTCACTCCTTTTTGAACATCAACCTGCTTTTTGATGGCTCAGTTTGCCTTGGTACGATCAACTGTAAATGAAGCTCTTTTTCGTCCAACTTAGAAATGAAATATTTCTGCACACTTATTTTATCCAAACGTCCAATAATCAGCGTATCTCCATCGGTCCACCATATCCCTTTAAGCTCGTGAATCTCGAAATTACTGTAATTTGTAAAAATGACGGTATCCTTCTTGAAGTCATAAAAATATCCATCTATCACTTTACTGAAAGTTTCCGCAATAGCCTGCCGTGATTCTTCATCCTGAAGTTGAAAGTTTTTTGAAGTCAGTATATTTTCAAAAGTTTCGCTTCGATACATATTCCATTTGCCTTCCAAAGAATGTTCACTTTGCAAAAACCAAAAAAGTGGCAAGAGGTAAAGTAGAAAATGGGTCATAATTTTAATTAAGTGATAAACACTTAGTCAATATACCAATTTAATAGTTTAAATTCAAGAGGTTCTTAGTGGATTCCACAACAAGATGGAATCAAGAGGTCTTTTCAAGTCATTTACATCTTTTATAAGATGCATTTGCGGTTATTATCCTTCATAAAAATGTGGTCGTACACATTTTTCCCTTTGAAAAAATGTTCGATTGCTCAATTTTTCATTTGATTTTCGGAAAAGAACTAGAAACTCAACCTTTTTTTCGCATAAATTACCTCAACCCCCAAAAACCCTACACTACAGGATGTTTTTACTTCATTATATTTAGAAATTGGAGTTTGAATTCTAAAATCGTTTGCTTCGACAATTTGCTAAATGATATTGATTGATATTTGCTGATATTTATTGATACTTTAGAAATTGATGTGCAAGCCAATATCCATGAATATCTTACTATCCATAAATATCAAATAAAAATATGCCTCAAGTTAATAAGATAGGCTTATTCATCCCCTGCTACGTCGATCAGTTCTACCCTAATGTGGCAATTGCTACTTTGGAATTGTTGGAAAAACTGGGTTGCGAGGTAGTCTATCCCTCGGGACAGACTTGCTGTGGGCAGCCCATGGCCAATGCGGGTTATGAAAGGGATACGGTTGGCACAGCCAAACATTTTTTAAAGACTTTCAAAGACTTCGACTATATCGTAGCCCCATCCGGTTCCTGCGTGCTGCATGTCAAAGAACATTCCCCAAGCGTTCCCGGTTTAGAGTCTGAACAGCAGGTCACACAACATAAAATCTATGAGTTGACGGAATTTATTACTGATGTTTTAAAAATCGACTCCATTCAGGGAAGTTATCCCCACAAGGTAGGCTATCATGCCTCCTGCCATGGACAGCGTGGCCTTCGGTTGGCTTCTGCAAGTGAACTGCATGAAACGCCGTTCAACAAAGCCCGGCAACTCCTGCAACAGCTTGAAGGATTGGAATGGGTGGAATTGACCCGAAAAGATGAGTGCTGCGGCTTTGGAGGTACCTTTGCCGTGACAGAAGAGGCCCTTTCCATTCAAATGGGCAAGGACAGGTTGGAAGACCATATCAGCCACGATGTGGAAATATTGACCGGAGGAGACATGTCCTGCATCATGCACCTGCAGGGCATTGCTTCAAGAAATAAACAAAATATTCAATTCAAGCATATTGCCGAAATCCTAAACGAAGCCATCTCATGAACCACCCTCAGGAAGCCACAGAATTTTTGAAGGATGCTGCCAATGCCAAATGGCATGATGACACCCTTTGGTTTGTCCGGGACAAGCGGGATAAGGTCAGTAAATCCGTACCCGAATGGGAAAAACTCCGAAACCTTGCATCAGATATAAAGGACAATGTGCTGGCCAATCTGGAAACCTACCTGGTGGAATTTGAGAAAAACGCCAAAGCCAATAACATTCACGTGCATTGGGCAAAAGATGCTGCCGAACACAATCAAATTGTATTGGGCATATTGAATGAACATCGTTGTAAAGCCATTGTCAAAAGCAAATCCATCCTGACTGAGGAATGCCATCTGAATCCTTTTTTGGAAAAAAACGGAGTCGAGGTAGTGGATACGGATCTGGGGGAAAGGATAGTCCAATTTCTCAACCAGCCGCCAAGCCATATTGTGTTGCCCGCCATCCACTTGAAAAAAATGGCCATATCGGATATTTTCCATGAAAAACTCCAGACTGAAAAAGGTAATGATGACCCTTATTACCTGACCCAGGCTGCCCGTAAACACCTGAGGGAAAAGTTTTTGGCGGCCAAAGTGGCCATCACAGGAGTGAATTTTGGAGTGGCCGAAACAGGGGAATTTGTAGTCTGTACGAATGAAGGCAATGCCGATATGGGTGTTCACCTGGCCGATGTGCATATTGCCTGTATGGGCATAGAAAAGATCATTCCCAAAAGGGAACATTTGGGGGTATTCCTCAGGTTGCTGGCCCGTTCAGCTACAGGTCAATCCATCACCAATTATAATTCCCATTTTAGAAGTCCTTCTCCGGGAAAGGAAATCCATATCGTCCTGGTGGACAACGGACGCACCGAACAATTGGCCCGTGAAAAATTCAGAAACTCACTCAAATGCATCCGCTGCGGGGCCTGTATGAATACCTGCCCGATATACAGGCGAAGTGGGGGTTTCAGCTACGGCAGCACTGTACCGGGCCCTATCGGTTCCATACTTTCACCTGGAATCGATTTGCAAAAGCACAGTTCCTTGCCTTTTGCTTCCACCCTATGCGGTTCCTGTTCGGATGTCTGCCCTGTCAAGATCAATATCCATGAACAGCTGTATGAATGGCGGCAGGAAATTACCAAAGCCCAGGGCACAAATGCCAAGAGTATTTCCATGAGTATTGCAAATGGGATTTTCGCAGTGCCTTTCGCCTATAAATTAAGTGCCTCCATGATGCGCGGTGCCTTGAAAATTTTACCGGAAAGCATTACCTACTCCGGTCTGAACACCTGGGGCAAACAGCGGGATCTGCCGGAATTGCCTAAAGAAACTTTCAAGGACTGGTACAAGAAAAACAGAAAATGAACAGCAGGGAACATATATTATCCAAAATCAAAGCCATACCAAGGGATGAAAAACCATTACCGAAAATCCCCGATTTTTCTTTTGAAGGTGATTTGGCAGAAAAATTTACCCAATCCATTCAATTCAATAAAGGAGAGATAGTGGGTGCAGGTGACTTGGCCGGTATCATTGCCCAAAACAAGTTCAAAAAAATACTTTCCCTGGTCTCCTCATTTGAGGCATTGGCCAATACTGAATTGCCTGCTGATTCCCATCAGTTAAAAGATTTGGATTTGGCCATTATAGAAGGGCAATTTGGTGTTGCTGAAAATGCTGCCATCTGGCTGACCGATGAGAATATGGGTTTAAGGGCCTTGCCCTTTATCACCGAACACCTGGTCATTGTATTGAAAAAAAATTCTCTTGTTACCAATATGCATGAAGCCTACAAAAAAATAAGCCTGGCCCATTCCGGATTCGGCCTTTTTATCGCCGGTCCTTCCAAAACTGCGGATATCGAGCAGTCCCTGGTGATTGGGGCACATGGGGCGAAGAGTTTGAGGGTGGTGTTAATGTAGAAGCGAGAGATTAGAAGCGAGAAGCAAGAGACAAGAATAAAGAATAAAGAAACATGTGCCAGTGGTTCATGACTTCTCTGGTTCCAAGGTCTTTGACTTGGACTAAAATAGAGGTAGTTTTCAGAATGCCAATTTGTATAAAAAGACGTTGGTATTCATAACATGACTTAGAATCATGGTATGAATTCGTCTCCTGAATATCCATCCGCTCGTATATACATTTACTTTTTTATGTAAATTGGAAATCTAAATTGTCATAGCGATGAGAGAAATAACCTTAAAAATCCCGGAAGAAAAGTTTGAATTCTATATGGAACTCTTCGAACAGCTTGGTCTTGAAACCGGATTTGATTACCAAATCCCAGAAGAACATAAAGAAATTGTCAGGGAGCGTATTAGGAAATCTAATGAAAATCCTGATTTACTATTGGACTGGGAATCGGTTAAAGATGATTTTGATTTAGGATGACCTCCTTTAAAATAAAAATTGAAACTTTTGCCAAACTTGATATACAAGAAGGTATCCGTTGGTACAATTCCAAAAAGAAAGGACTTGGAAAGGAATTCCATCAAGAAGTAAAAGATCACTTTGATATATTAAAGGAGATTATGTTCTTCCAAGTTCGCTATGATAAAGTCCGCTGCCTCCCCTCAAAAGATTTCCCTACATGATTCATTACTCAGTCGATGAAGACAGAAAATTGATCATCGTCCGGGCAGTCTTCAATACCCATAGAAGCCCTGGAATCTGGAAAGAGAGGGAATGACTTTTTGCTTCAAAAGCATTTCGGATATCAGGTTATTAAAGAACATTTTACCAAATTTTAAGAAATAGACCTTCGGGGTTTTTAAAACCCCAAAGGTCGGCAAAGCCCTAAACTTTAAACCCATTTTCCTGTTGGATTACAAACCCAATGATATGATTCGATATACTTTTATTATAATCATGCTCCTTTTTCAATTTTCATGTTCTTTTAGAGGTATTCACCGCCATAAGGATATCACTTATATGGAAGAGGGTTTTTTAAAGAATCTTCCAAAAAAGGAACTGAACATTTTCACTCCAAAAAAAGCTGATGGGAGCAATGATGTGATGGTTTTTATACATGGAGGAAGTTGGAATTCAGGTGATAAGGACATCTATAATTTTTTGGGAAGTAGGTTTGCGAGAAAAGGAATTGTCACAGTCATCATCAACTATCCTTTGGCACCGGATTATCGGATACATGATATGGCACAAGCGGCTGCCAAAGCGGTGCAGTGGACAAAGGAAAATATTTCTGAATATGGCGGAAGTGCGGAACATATTTATGTTTCGGGTCATTCTGCAGGAGGGCATCTTGCAGCCTTGCTTACCGTAAGGAATTCCTACTTTGACACCTTAGGTGTAACCAATCCCATCAAAGGTGCAGTGCTGATCGATGCTGCAGGGCTGGATATGTATTGGTTTCTGAATGAAATGAATTATGAACCGGGAACTTCTTATTTGAAGGCATTTACAGATAGTCCAACGGTTTGGAAAGATACCTCACCGATATATTATCTGGACGAAAAAGATCCACCTATATTCGTAATGGTTGGGGGACGAACACTTCCGGGAATAGAAAAGACCACGGTCCGTTTTATGGAGGCTTATAAAAAAATAGAACCAAACCCCAATTACCACCTACAAGCAAGAAAAAAACACGTGCCCATGATTGCACAGTTTGTCTATACACCAAATAAAGCTTATCGCTGGATTCTGGACTTTATGGATCAACATAGAGAATAATTTCCCCTCAGTCTAAATATTTCTATTAAACCAGGCATTTTCTCCTTTGGCTTTATTCATTTAGCTTATTAGTCTTTTTTAATTACTGATCAAATAATTCAAAAGTTGATAAAACCTGGCCAAGAGTTACTCGGGAAGAGCGCTTGAACCCTCAAAAATCCCAAGATTAAAAGGAAATCGAATACTTATGCTGTTTTGATTCTTACTTGAATTAGCAAACCTAAATTTTCAGTAATCCTGAATTTTAGTTAAATTGAAGAATCTTAAAAGTTATAAACATGAAAAGGAAAATTAGCATTTCACACATTTCAGCATTGACTTTTCTTATAACCGTATTTCTTGCAGTCTCAGGACACGCTCAAAACCAACCAGATATCCCGAAGCCTCGGGGGCCAGTAGATTTATCTGATACCAGTAATCTGATTATATTTATTGTAATCCCCTTGATTATATTGATTGTGTACTTGATTTACAGAAAACGGATCAAAAAAGTCAGAGAAGAGCGGGAAGATCGAATCAAAGAAGAAAATGAGAAAAGGTTAAATAAGGAATAAGAATTTATTAAAAAGTCTACAGGGAGATTCATTTACTGGATTGTATACGTTCCATTTTTTCCACTCCTAATACCTTAAGAGAAAGATAGGTTTTTACTATAGCTTGACGCGCCTAGGTTTGGAGGTAAGTTTTTAATATCCCCACCATTCAAACGCTTGTTATTAGCCTGTTTTGCCGGAAAAAGCCACCTTATTGACACCCCACTCTTTCAATTAAAAAAATAAAACCCTGTAAATAAAATACTTACAGGGTTAATTTTGATATTTCTCGCAGAGAGGAAGGGATTCGAACCCACCTCTTAACTAAATGACTTTCAATATTTTACAATCAAATTTAAGCCGCCACTCACCGAATGACTCACCAAATTTTTTAGCATTATAAATTGAATCAAATTTATATAAATTATGATTTAAATCAAAAACTTATAATATTATTCTGTTCAAAGGTTACTTTAGGTCCTAGAAAAATATACAGTTGGAAGAGGTGAGAGTCCGGTATTGGAGTTGATCGTGGAAGCCCTCGACCAGAGGGCATCCCTCGTGTCTGTCCTGACCGCTGTTGAGGTGATCGGGGTCCAGTCTCCATTGAAATATCCCAGGGCAAAGGCTATGGCATCTTTTCCGGTCCGCTTGCTGACGATTCCGTCAGCTCCGGGATCTCCGCCACCAGGCATGTTCACCCCCTTCAGCCAGCCCTGAAGGGGGTAATAATAGTCCAGACCCTGAATTTTGTGCTCACCCCCTTCCCTGCCACCTGGCCCTTCGCTAAAAATGTCCGATGGACAGTTTCTTCACAAGAAGTCCTACACTGGCAAGCGGCCTCCCGCTTTGGCGGGACAGGCTATGCGGATAGTAATAACAGATGGCATATGGGCAATAAAGTCTCTACTGAGATTACCTTAGAAGATAAAACAGCCTCCGAACAGGTGCGCCTGATTGCCGAGCTGGACGAAAAGGACAAGTCCGTTATCTTCGGCCTAATCGAGACGATGCTCACCAAAAAGAAGTTCAAAGACTCCTTCCAGAAAAATGTGGCAGCCCTGTAAAAGCAAAAGCCCGGACATCGCCGGGCTTTTTGCTTATAAATATCTAATATATCTCCGATTTTATAAGTTCCAGCAGTCTTGGGTTGTCTTCCATTAAGTTACCGTTTAAGATAGTGTCGAAAAACTCCCCAAGGCATAAGGTATCTGACCTGCTTTCATATTCTATTAGAAGTTTAATCCTTATGTCTATGGACTTTTCCTGCCGTTCAGGTTTCAGTTTATTAACCTCTTTGTTCAGATGTTCTAAAAAGGCACTGTCCGTAACTGTTTTGGTTTGTAGCAATACGGAAGCAATGTAATCCAAATTATCACATGTCACCGGTATCATCACCGTAGTTTCCTCGGGCAAGTATTTTATTATCACCTTTTTGATTTTTTCATTCGGTGATTGGCAAGATGCCAGTACCAAAATCAAGCATGTGAATACCAGTTTATCTATTTGGCCCATATTTCTTAAGTTGTCTGTCCACATTGTACCCTTTCTGTTTCAATTTTTGATAATGATTATAGGTAGCTGGTCTGTTTATTTTATTGGATGTAGGCCCCCCTGTTACAACCTGATCTCCAGAATATGAGGTCCTTGTTACTCCCGTAGCGGAAATTTCCTTATTAGCTCTCGCTGTTCTCTGCTCGGAACCAGTTATTACCCGCCGCTCTTCTTTGTTTTCATATTGGGCATCAGGAGTCCTTCGGCCATCATTAAAGTTACTGTAATTGGTATGCCTCTCTAAAGCATGATCTGATTAATGTTCTAGCACGGTCGCAGGAGAAACTACCGTGCCATTTTCGTATTCTGCACCTGCGGTCGGGTTCCAATAAATATATCCTGAACTTAAAAATGAGCCTTCCTCTGAAATTGTAACCCCAACGGACAATTTACTGTTTCCAGCGATCGCCTGCATTTTCTCTCCACCACCGTTTTCAACGTTGTAATTGTAAGCGCTCAGGAACTGCTGGACGAACTCGTTTTTGGGGGCACCATCAGCATTCGTGCCGTTAAACCTGAAGTTCTGCTTCTTTCCCTTGTCATCAGTGTACCAGATTAAAAAATCCTTCCCGTCAGGATCTATCATCAATATAGGGTTGTTTGCTACCCAGCTGTAAGGTGACATCGAAGGGTACTTATCGGAATGGGGGTCCAACTGCCAAGTTCTGCCGATCACAGGATCATATCCACGGGCATGAAAATCGTACAGATTGAGGTTCAAATCACGGATCAGTTCCTTTCCGTTGTAGAGATAACGCTATACCCCTGCGCAACTTTCCGCCTTCACAAAACCAACCCCCTCACACA
>NZ_REBN01000259.1 GCF_007692705.1 Mongoliibacter sp. | reverse complement strand
ACAACTATTACGCGTTCGAATTCAAAACGGTAAGTGCTGTGATTTCCATAGGAAGATACTAATCTGAAAGCAATTCACAACCTCAATGATAGAAGGTCTCATTACAAGAGCGCTGTGATTTCCATAGGAAGATACTAATCTGAAAGCAATTCACAACGTAGCCTTCGGGTTACTCGTTATCCTGACAGCTGTGATTTCCATAGGAAGATACTAATTTATTCACAATGCGTTTATTTTCAACTGTGTTCATGAATCTCCCGCTGGTCGATTTGAAAGCAATTCACAACTCAATTGCTCCGTTTGTTCCAGTTCCAAATGCTGTGATTTCCATAGGAAGATACTAATTTATTCACGATGAGTTTATTTTCAATTGTGTTCATGAATCTCCCTCTGGTCGATTTGAAAGCAATTCACAATATTAACTGATACTGGAAGGAGAGGAGGGAGCTTTGATTTCTATGGGAAGATACTAACTGTTCACTTCAAATTTGATTTCAGGTGTGTTGATCAATCTCTTTTTGTTCATTTCGGCAGTGATTTATTACTTCCGATCAATTGCTTTAATATTTATTTCGAGGAACTCACCTGGAAATCAACCGATGAGAAACTATTCATACCTTTTTCTTGGACGAAAATCTGTATCTCAAATAATCAATAATACCTTGTTTAACAGGGGACTTAAATAACTGATGGTATTTTTGTTTTGAAGGTTCTCTGAGCATACCTTTGAAAGGATTGAACTCCAAAATTTCACTCTAGAATTTATACCCAATGAATTTCCCTATCCTTCCCAATGAATTTGAAAGAGTCATTAGACTCAGTGAGTATGACCTTGATTATACCGAGTTAGAGTCCCAATTTAAGGACTTGACCAAACTTGCAGCGAAGGTGACTGGTACTGAGATTTCACTGGTAAATCTGATTGATAGTTTTACTCAATGGTCCGTTGCAACCCATGGTATAGATCCTCTCCAAATGCCACGGGAGGATTCAGTTTGTACGTATACTATTATGGGAGATGAGGCTTTTGAAGTGAAGGGGCTTGCAATGGACGAAAGGTTTAAGGATAAATTTTATGTAGTAGATGATCCCAAACTCAATTATTATTTTGGAATTCCCCTAAAAGATGATAAAGGTTTTAACCTGGGGGCACTTTGCGTAATGGACAAAGAAGTCAAAGATCTAAGTGCTGAGAAAATTGAACTGCTTAAAATTATTGCTGATGAGATTGTGAACAGGTTAAGGATTATCCTGACTGTTCAACAATTGAAGTCAAGTATGAAGGAAATGAAACATACCAATAAGAAAATAGCACATGATATACGTGGTCCCTTGGGTGGAATTATCGGTTTGGCTCAAATAATTAAGGAACAGGGGGATGACAATAAACTTGAAGAAGTTCTACAATTTATTCAGCTGATCCAGAAAAGTGGAAAGTCTTTATTGGAATTGGCTGACGAAATCCTTTCGGATAATTTTCAGGAAGCTAAAAAGCAATCCATCAATCATCAAACGGATCTTAACCTAACCCTGTTGAAAGAAAAAATTTCAGATATGTATCAAGTTCAAGCCAAACAAAAAGACGTAAACTTGATCGTTGAAATAAAAGGGAATAATGTAGAGGTGCCTTTTCATAAAAACAAGTTGATTCAGATTTTTGGTAACCTGATATCCAATGCTATAAAGTTTACACCCTCTAATGGAATGGTGTCAGTAATGATGTCTTTGAATGAAGATGCGGAAAGAAAAGAGCTTTTGGTAAATGTTAAAGATACAGGGAAAGGACTTACCAAAACTCAGATTTCGGAAATCCTTGAAGGCAAAGCAAAATCCCAAAATGGAACAGGCGGGGAAACAGGGTATGGGTTTGGACTTCCATTGGTCAAGCATTTGGTTGACAGCATGAATGGAAATTTACAAATTGAATCTGAATTAAATGAATACAGCTCATTTTCCGTCACCTTACCCGTGTGATGGCCATCAAACTTCTTCTAAAAGACGCTTTTGATTGCTTACAGGGTTGGCATACATTGCCAGGAAGCTTTTTACTGCAAGTGGATTTTTCTGATCTACACCTTTCCTGAACCTAGCTTCAAATAGCTTTTTTTCTTCAGGGCTGTATTCTGATTTATATTGATCAGTTCCTGTCAATAAGTCATGAGCGATATATTTGGTAGGCCATAATTTGTAGCCTAAAATAATCTGGTCATCAATAAGATCCGTAAGGGCTTGAAGTTGCTTTACATTACCTGTATTTTGTTCCTTAATCAGGTCTATTTTATCGTTAAGAGGTTCCCCGACATGGATATGTATACGCCTTTTCTGTCCAATAATTCCACTTAGAAGTGTATTGAAATCTTCATTTTCTCCTTTGACATAAACTTCCTGATTGGCCTTAGCCAATAATTCAGGCATTTTTAACATATCGGTAGGGTCATATTCATAAGACATGCTTACAGGAACCACATTCAGTCTTTTGAAATAATCCAAGAAATGCTCACCTTCATCAGAAGCCATACTGATCATTTTCAAGACTCCTTTATGTGTCATATCATTACCATCTTTGGTACGGCCTTCCCTCTGGGCAATCCACACCGACCTGTTTTCTCTCAATAGTGAATGCCTGATAAATGCAGAAATCAACCTTGAGCTTTCCAATAACTCACGTGCAGGAAGTCCTCTTTTAATTGTAAAATTCCTGGTCAATTTCGAAAGGATTTTCAAAAATGGCTTTTTTACGAGGTTGTCTCCTATAGCTGAAGTAGTCATTGACAGTCCGTGCTCATATAGACAAGTATTGAGCAATGAGGTATCCAGTATAATGTCCCTGTGATTGGAAATGAAAAGGTAGGAAGTTCCTTTTTCAAGTTTATCAAAACCTGAGGTAGTTAGTCCAGCTGAGCTTTTTTCCAGGACAGTATTTACACCTGGATAAATAAAATTGATCTGAAAATCCCTGATAGAATGGCAATGCAACATCAAGTCTTTCCAATAACTATCCTCCTGACCGGGAAAAGTAAAGTTCATCATGGCTTTCAGCATAGGGTGATCTATAATTTCCCTGATGGCCTGGTTCACTTCTGTATCGTAATAAGGTCTTATTTCTTCGAAAGGAGACATTCGTTTATTATTGTTGGACTACAAAGAAAGTAAATTTTAAGTAAAGGTTTTGCTTATTCGAAGCATTAATCCTCCTCATTTCATGGGATAGTGCTTGTTTTTTAATGATAATGTAGAAACGTGCAATTTATAAACAATTCACTGTAGTTGGTTTATGTATTAATTGATCTGATATCTTTAAAACAAAAGAAGCTGCCCTATAAGGAGCAGCTTCAATATGTTATTAATTCTATAATTATCTGATGATCAGTCTTTCGATTTGTTTTTGGCCGTGTTGGTCGGTGATTACAATTAGGTAAACTCCCTTCGATAGTTTGGCAACATCAAATTGTACAAACCCTTCTCTGGTAAGCTCTGAAGCAATCAGCGAGCCAGCTGCTGACCTTAATTCCACATTGCTTAAACCTTCGGCATTTCTTAAGCTTATGTTGACCATATTGTTAGCTGGATTAGGGAAAACCCTAACGTTGGCTTTCGTAGGTCTGATCGGGAATCTGATGATGTCAGATGATCTCTCGCAACCCAATTCATCCTGAATTACTACCTGATATTCTCCAGCGCCTGCTATTCTAACCGAATTATCAGGGCCGGTCTGAATCATTTGACCGTCCTTGTACCAGGTAAAGTTATAGTCACCTTCAATAGTCACCAATTTACCTTGCTCGAAAAGAATTACTGGTTCAGGAAGTTCCTTTACTGTTACTTCAAAGGCTTCTGTCACGTTGAAGCAAAGGTTGGATTCAACTTTGGCTCTAAAGAACCTGCTGGAAGTCAGATCAGATACTTCAAGCGAACTTGTACCTTCGCTAGCTTCAATGGCCTCCCAAGTTTCCCCTCCGTCTAGAGACTCTTCCCAATTGACCACGCGAAGGAAATTGCCACCAAAGAGTTGAAGTTCAGTGCTTCCGCTTCCAGAACAAACTTCACCATCACCAATGATAACCGGAATATCGATGTCACAGCTAAGAGTGAACCTAGACTTGACTGGAATATGGTCTGAAGTAGTGCTCAGATAATTTTGAACCAATTCAAACGGAGCCACTACTCTCTCTGAGTTAACCAGCCAGTTTTCACTCAATTCATTCGAAATGATCATATGGTCAATGACATTCTCAAAAGTTGGGAATGTACGTAAGCCAGCATTGCTCAAAGATAAAGTGACTGCTGTGTAATTTTCCACATCATTGATGTAACTGATGTACGATGTTTCAGCAGTATTGACCGTAGGAGCTTCCTGATTGGCCACTGTTTCATCCAGATCGTCATTGTAATCTCCAAGAATGATCAGAGGAACATTTCCATAATACATGTCCAATGAATCTTTCAAGACATTGACATCATATTTTCTCATGGCATATCTTGGGTTGCCGGCACTTTCTCCACCACCATTCGATCTTGCGTGTACATTGATCAGGTTGAATTTCTGTACTTTGTCATCTATGTTGGCTTTTACTTCCATCAGGAATGGAAGTCGGCCACTTGCCCAGAATCTGTCTGGGGAAGATGGGTAATCCACCAAATCCTCAGCTTGTACACCTTCCAGCAATACCCTTGTTTTGATAGGCTCTACAGTTGACTTTTTGTAGAGGAAAGTAAGCTTTTGAGCAGTTTCAAAATTATCAGGACCTAAAGAAGTAGCCGGTGATACAAAACCTTCGTAATCTTCTAAGGCATCAACCAGCTCATTGAATTTTTCCAGACCTGTGATTTCCTGGAATGCATAGACATCCGCATCAAGATCTTCAATAATGGTCTTTACATTTTGAAGCTGCAAGTCAAGATTATTAGGTCCATTGCTTGCTGATCCGAACCATTCAATATTCCAAGTGACCACATCGAAGGTTTTGTCTTTGCTGACTGTAGCACCTGAGAGATACCCTCTTTTTACTGAGATGTCTCCGGATTCGAAAGTGATCGGTCCGCTGAATGCACCTTCAGAAGAAGGAGCAAACCTTACGGTTACAGTTTTGTTTCCTGACAATTCCTCAACCTGGTAGGTTAGATTAGAACTGAATTCCACACCATCTTTAGAGAATTCAAATCCACCTACAGGGCCATTGTTAATTGTTAACGGTGCGATAGGATTGCTGAGATTGAAGTCGAAGGATCTTGTTTCTGTAGATACTGTTCCAGCTGGAATGATTCCAAAATGGAAGTAATCCACATTACCGATATTGTTGGAGAAGAATGGAGCCGCAGGTACAGCTGAGCTTCTCAATTCAAAGTCATCCAGTGTCCATCTAGCCGCACCTTCTTCAGGAGAAGAGTTGTAGACAAATGCCAATCTGATTTTTTGGTCAAGGTATTCAGTCAAGTCCAGTTCTCCTGAGAATGTCCATACATCCCCATTGGCAAACCTGTCATCCAATTCTGTCCAAGTAGCTGTATTAGGATCTCCATCAATATAATTAGTAGAGATCAATAGCTTCAATCTTGGGCCATTGAATGCTACCCTGCTATAGAATGAAAGCAAAGGAATGTTGAAACCTGTAAGGTCAAATTCAGGAGTGATCAACCAATCTTCATTGAGTCTGGCACTGCCTGCTGCAAAGCCATTGATCTGCATTCCAAATGGCGCTGAGGCCGTAGGTGTGGTGCCTGCTCTTCCAAAGTTGGTACATGACCAAACTTGATCACCAAATACACTTATGGTAGACCAAGAGCCTCCAATGGGGCTAAGGTTGGTCTGACAAATATTGTTGAAATCTTCGAAGATGTTGAAAGGGTCAAATACCGAACCTGTCACATTTACAGTTACTGGAAGGGTACCTTCTGTCTGATTGGTAATGGCTGAATTGAAATCTCCTTCAGCGGTATTATCAAACATTACAAATACAGTCTGTGCTGATGTCATCTCTTCTACAGAATACTCCAATGAAGCAGAGAAGTTGACTCCATCTTTCGAGATTGAGAATGGGGCAGTTGAAGTTACATTAATACTAGTTTCTAAATTCACAGCTGCTAGCTCGTATGAAAGCACCTGTGTTTCACCAGAAATACTAACAGCTCCAAAATCCAAGGAAGAAGGATTTACGGTCAATCCCGGAATTATAACACCTTCAGCATCTTTTACTATACCTACAAGAGTGGTTCCTACATTGGTAGGGAAGAAGTTGGTTACCCTTAATGTACCACCTGATCCGATGTTACCATCTGCTGCGGAAGTTTCACTGGTGGTGACAATTCGGAATTCCACTGTGCCACTGAGATTCTGTAGGTTGGAAAGATCAATTACCTGATTGAAAAATTCATTTGCAGGATTGACCCAAGTGGCAAGATTGGATGTGAAATTGTCTCCACTGTATCTCAAAGCCATATCTTTTGGTCCGGTTCCTGAAGCCCTAGTTCCAATTTCCAATAGCGTAAGGTCTACCAATTTGTCCGGCGCCACAGTGAACCCGAAGGTGAAATATCTATCATCACCGGCATTCCAACCGGAAGAGCTGATGGAATTAGTAGCATTGGAAGCATTGATACCTTCACCTCTGGCAAAGTCCAGTGCTAAGAGTCCATCAGCTGTTAGATTTGCAGAAGTAAAATCCTGATTTCCAGGTTCTCCATTGAAGTCGTAATTCACAATTGGTTCTGGGTCCGCTGGAGGAATGACTTCAGATTCGGTCAAGATCCCAGTAAACTGTACCGGGAAAAATGTTCCAGATTCGAATAAATTTCCTGCTCGTAAGGTTCCACCTGAACCAAGGGTACCGCCATTCGCTGAAACAGTACTTGTCACTACTATTCTAAACCTTACTGTGCTTGTCAAGGCTTCTAAAGATGAAAGGTCAAGTCTTAGATTGGTAAAGTTTATTCCTGAGTTTACCCAGTTTGCGAGATCAGACTCAAAATTATCAACACTGTATCTCAAAGCCAGGTCTGCTGGTCCTGTATTGGAGGATCTTGTTGCAATCAACAATTCATCAAGCTTTGCTTCAAAGCCTTCCTCTATGGTCAAGCCAAATTCGAAATAAGCATTTTCTCCTGTGCTCCAATTACTGCCACTTATTGAGTTTCCCGCAGCTGTTGGAGTTATTGCACTTCCTCTAATAAAATCTAAAGCTGAAATATTTTCTGATCCTTGTCCTGAGGTTGCTGCTTGGTTACCAGGCTCACCCTCAAAATCCCAAGAAACCAGAGTGGATGAAACGGCTGGAACATCATCTTCTAATGCAATACCTTCAATAAGGATATCATCGATTCTGTTGGTGCCTGTTGGAGCAATTGTCCCTCCATTTACATTGATAGTGGAAGTAGGGATCCATCTGAAAAATACTTGCTCTTGATTGGAAACTTCTGCAGGAATTGCAAGTGCATTGACAACTCCAGAAGTAAAATTATTGGCTACAGTAATATTGCTGCCTGGAATCGTTATCCAATCAGTACCATTCAAGCTGTAATCAATTCTAAAATCTCTTGGGCCTGTATTGGATCCTCGTTGTATACTGGAAATTTGAAGGTTTTCAAAGCCAAGAGTATTGACCCTTACCTGCCAGTATTTTTCCGTGTCACCGTCTTCTTGCCATTGATTGGCATTTTTGGCAAATGTACCTGACCCACCACTTCCCAGCACATAATCTGTAAAGTTGATGTTGACAGGCGTAATGACTTGGGTATTTTCACCCGTGTTGTTGGCATTTCCGAGGTCTGCATTGATACGTTGTGAGACCTCTTCCGACTCAAATGTCCAGCCTGCGATCACTTCGGTCTGTGCAATAGCCTGCACCATCACCAAACTGATCAGACCCAACAAGAGCACAAACCTTGGTAAAATGTGTTTCATTCTAAATTTTTTAAGATTGGAGTTTATAATACTTTATGCAATTTTAAATTGCCTTTAAAAGTACTTTTTTGCGATAAATAAATACAGAATTTTGTTGTTACTGAATTGTTAAAAAATAGAGATGTCGAAATTTTATATTGAAAATATCTTGATAACTCTCGCTTTGTTGTTTTTTTTATAAATTATATTTCTGTTTTTCAGTTGTTCGTCTAAAATTATCTTAATGGTGGTTTTTTGGAACAGTGAAATAAAAAGTGCTACCATGGCCAAGTTCACTTTCTACCCATATTTTTCCACCTAATGTTTCCACTGTCTTTTTGGTGATAGCCAACCCAATGCCTGTACCCTCATACTCTGTTTTGGAATGTAGCCTTTGAAAAATAATAAAAATCTTTTCCAAAGAATCTTCAGGGATTCCGATGCCGTTGTCTTTTACTGAAAATTGCCAATAGGTATTCATATCTATTTTTTCATTTAGCCTTTTGAGACCCAATGCTCATTTAATTTCTTTTAAATGTGCAAGAATTGCCAATGACTTATTGATTCTAAGATGTACAAATTCAGGATTCAATTTCTCTTTCTGTATGAAAATAAAAAACCACTGCATTAAATTTTGCAGTGGTGAATTTATTTCAAAAGTGTAATACTGAATTACTTTTTAGAATTCTTGATTTCAGTTACTTCATTTCTTATATCCTGAGCCATTTTTTTAAGGTTATTCATGCCGTTCCTTACCCTTGTTCCGGCTGCTTTGTTACCTTGCTCATAAAATTTAGTGAAATCAGCTTCCAATGCGGAAACTTGTGCAACTACTTCTTCAAATCTGCTCATAATTAATATGTTTTGGGTTAAAATTAAAATTATGGACTCAAGATATACAGAAATGGCAATTAGATGTACTTGTGGGGGTTTAATTTCTTGTAAAAAATGAACTCTCACTAATAATTGATCTATAAATAGCTATTTCCGATATTATCGGGTAAGAATCTACCAGAATAGAATTTAATGTAAGGTTAATTTTAAGATAACCTCTTTGCAGCGTCTGTAGACTACTTTTAAAAGAAAAAATTAAGCTATGAAAAAAATATCAATTGCTTTTTATGCCTTTTTTCTCTTAAATACACTTCAGGCACAGACCGTGACTGGCTTTGTATTCGAAGATCTAAATCAAAACGGTAAAAAAGAAAGAAGGGAGCCTGGTATTCCCGGTGTAGCGGTTTCCAATGGTGAAATGGTTGTACTTACAGATGATGCTGGCAAATATGAACTACCTGTTTCGGAGGATGATGTGATTTTCGTGATCAAGCCGTCAGAATTCGATGTGCCTGTAGACGATAATAATTTACCTCAATTTTTCTATATCCATAAGCCCCAAGGCTCTCCTGTCAGCTATCAGTTTAAGGGAGTATCTCCTACGGGATCCCTTCCCAAATCAGTTGATTTCGGTTTGTTTCCCGGAGTTAAGCAATCAAAATTCTCAGCTTTGATTTTTGGAGACCCACAACCTTACAATATGGATCAACTTGATTATTTCGATAAAGGTGTGGTGTCAGAGGTAGAAGGAATTGAGGGTATTGATTTTGGCATTTCTTTGGGAGATATAGTGGGAGACGATCCTGACCTTTTTAAGCCTTATGCAAAGGTGATTGGAAAAATAGGAGTTCCTTGGTATTCGGTCATGGGCAACCATGATATGAATTTTGATGCGCAAGAAGATCGGCTTTCAGATGAAAGCTTTACTGCTAATTTTGGTCCAGCTACATATGCATTCAATCATGGAGAGGCACACTTTATAGTATTGGAAAATATCCTATATCCCGATCCCAGAGATGGACAAGGGTACTGGGGTGGCTTTAGGCCGGATCAGTTGAAGTTTATTGAAAATGATTTAAAAACAGTTTCCAATGACAAATTAATTGTCCTGTTTATGCATATTCCCTTATTTGAAGAAGGAGATAGTTTTAGAGATGCTGACCGGGAAAAGCTTTTAGAGTTGTTGTCTGATTTTCCAAATACTGTTTCTCTTTCTGCGCATACGCATTATATGAAGCAGACATTTTTTGGAAAAGAGGATGGCTACATGCAGGAAAAACCCCATCATCACTTTAACATAGGAACTCCATCAGGAGATTGGTACTCTGGAGAAATGGATGAGGAACTTGCTGTGCCCACCTCTACAATGAGGGATGGTTCTCCAAATGGCTATGTTTTTATGGATTTTGACGGCGTATCATATGTAGCTAGGTATAAACCCGCAAGGAGGTCTGCTGATTATCAGATTGAAATTTTCACACCAAAGGCTATCAAGCAAGGAGCAAGAACCTCAGCAGGTTTTTATGCCAATTTTTTTACGGGAACAAAAAATGATGATGTGAAATTTAGAATAAATGATGGTGAGTGGAAAAAAATGAACAATATAGAAGACTATGATCCCTCATATTTGGTAGAAATGTTCAGGTGGGATACCTCTGAAACACCTTTAGAAGGTAGAAGGCCTTCAAACCCTGTAAGAACAGATCACCTCTGGAGAACCGCTATCCCAGCAGGTTTACCGGTAGGGGAGCATACTTTGGAGGTTATGGCAGAGGACATGTATGGAAATACTCACTATGCTTCCAAAAAATTCAGGGTAGTAGACTGAAAGGCTAATCTGAGGTGTTTATTCAACAAAAAAACCACTCAATTGAGTGGTTTTTTTGTTGACCGACCAGGGCTCGAACCTGGACTCTTCTGAACCAAAATCAGACGTGTTGCCAGTTACACCATCGGTCAATTTTGGATTATTATTTTGCCTTCCTTGAAAGGTGTCACAAATGTAGGTGGACTTTCTTTTTTATGCAAATTTGCCCTAATATAAATTGCCAGAATGATGCTAAAGTTCTAAATCTCAATCTAAAAAATTTACAATGCCTGTAAAATTAGTAAAATGGATATAAAATGAAATACAGTTCCTGCCAATACAAACAAGTGCCAGATGGTGTGTGCAAAACGCATTGACGGTCTTGTATAGAATATTGTTCCCAGTGTATAACTCAGACCACCAGCTACGATCAAACTTAGAATGGAAGGATCAAGGTTGGTATATAAGGGTTTTACTAGAAATACAGCCATCCAACCCATTCCCAAATAAAGAATTAAAGATGCTTTTTTGAATTTATGGGTAAAGAAAATTTTAAAGATCAAGCCAAATAAAGCCAAGCCCCATATGATACTAAAGAAGACCCATCCTAATGTTCCACCAACTGTTAACAAAAGAAAAGGGGTATAGGTACCTGCAATAAGAAAGTAAATACCGATGTGGTCAAATGTTCTTAGCCAGGATTTGACTTTTTCATTCTGTACGGCATGATACAGGGTCGAAAAGGTATAAAGAAATAAGATAGAGGCTCCAAAAACACTTGAGCTCACAATTTCAATTGTACTTCCATTTAAAATTGAAAATGTAACCAAAAGAGAAATGGCCACTATGCTGAATAACACTCCAAATCCATGGGTGATACTGTTGGCAAATTCTTCCTGAAGGCTTTGTTTTCTTTGCATCTTAAAGTGTAAGTTTTAAAATTAACCTTGATTATTTAAACTATCGTCCTTTGAGGGGCTAATTTTTTAAAGTGTAAGGGGTAAAAATCATTAAATCCAATTATTTACTAACAAAATTTATTCAACGAAATCGATTGTTTATTAAGGTTATGTTACTAATTATCTGATTATTTTGCATTTATGGAAAATAATATCTTGATTTGCCTAGAATTTGAAAAAAGAAACTTTAGATTGAAAACCAAATTTATACTATCATGTCAGTGAAAATTTCAGAAAAAACAATTGTTTCAACTCTTGAGAAGCTCGAGAAATTACAATTAAATGAAAAACTTCATTCGGAATTGTCTTGGTGCTGGAACAGCTACCTGTATGACAATAATCCTGAAGGGGTAATTGAAAAAAGTAAGGCAGCTCTTGAGCTATTCAAAGCCAAAAGAGAAGAAAACAGCAGAGCTGTTGCAAAGAAGTTAGTTCAGGATCTTGAAAAGATCACCTTGAATTAAAAGAAATAAAAAAGGCTTTCGATTTCGAAAGCCTTTTTTATTTACTTGGTGAATAGTTTATTCAGCCACTACCACAAATTTGACAGTGCTCGTGACTTCTCTGTGAAGATCAACTTCGGCTTCAAATTCTCCTTCGCCACTTACCGGCATATTGATGGAGATTTTCTTCCTGTCGATTTCAATACCTTTTTCAGAAAGAGCGTCAGAAATCTGAAGTGTAGTTACTTTACCGAAGATTTTTCCTGAGTCACCTATTTTAGCTTTGATCTCAAGAGTTGTGCTTTCAAGCTTAGAAGCCAATTCCTCGGCTGCTGTTTTAATTTTTTCTGCTTTGTGAGCAGCTTGCTTGATATTTTCTTCTAGGATTCTCTTGTTAGAAGGTGTTGCCAGCATGGCAAATCCCTGAGGAATAAGGTAGTTTCTTCCATAACCTGGCTTAACATCCACCAAGTCATTTTTATACCCAAGACCTTTTATATCTGTTTTAAGAATAATTTCCATTGTTGTACAATTTAAAATTTGAATGATTCGAAGGTTGAGGGTTTATTTCAAACCGTCAGTTACGAAAGGTAAAAGTGCCAAGTGCCTTGCTTTTTTGATAGCGTTAGCCACTTTTCTTTGGAATTTGGCAGAGTTACCTGTCAATCTTCTTGGAAGGATTTTTCCTTGCTCATTGACAAACTTCAAAAGGAAATTAGGATCCTTGTAATCAATGTATTTGATACCGTGTTTCTTGAATCTACAGTATTTTTTCCTGTTTTCAACTCTGTTGATTGGTTCGTTTCTTAATGTCATGAGGCTTGCTCCTCCTTAGCTTCAGCTTTTTTGTTAAATTCACCTTTTCTTCTTCTCTCAGCATATACGATCGCATGCTTGTCAAGAACTGTAGTCAAGAAACGCATTACTTTTTCGTCTCTTCTCAATTCTAATTCCAATTTTTTGATCATACTTGGCTCAGCCTTGAACTCTAACAATACGTAGAAACCAGTGCTTTTCTTCTGAATAGCATAAGCCATTTTCTTAAGTCCCCAATTTTCAACATTGATGACATCTGCTCCCTCTTTTTTCAACAAGTCTACAAACTTGTCTACGGTATCCTTCATCTGAACATCAGACAAAACGGGAGTTAATATGAATACCGTTTCATAATTTTTCTGGAACATAATTTAATTATTTACCTGTATTGAAATTAAACAGACCGCAAAAGTAGAAGATAATTTGGTTTATTACAAGTTGAGTTTGAAAAATATGGCGTATATAAAGCATATTTGACACAGTATTTCAAGGCCTTATTCAATAAAAGAAAGATCTTCCGACCTTTCTTACTTTACTTCAAACGTTTTGGTACCTATCTGATAACCGTCAGCATATATCCTAACTTCATAAATACCGGAAGTATATTTACTTCCTTTTTCATAGTAATATGTAAGTTGATGCTTGGTGTTGTTAAAAAGAAGGTCCTGATGAGCTGTATAAAACTCTTCTCTACCATCAAGGGTAAATGTTCCGGATCCTTTTGCTACATCGAAAATGGGTTGGTTGTTGGGGGCTATCACCTGCACATAAATATCTCTATGCCCGTCAGGAGCTACTTTATTGTCTGCAATATTGAAGGAGACCTTCAATTTTTCTATTTGCCGATTTCTGAAACCATCCTCTCTTTCTCTACCTCTTGAATTTACCGCTGCAACTACAATGTTTTCTGCTTTGAGCAAAGCTGCAATATTTACTTTTTCCTGAAGCTCTTGTTGTTTGAGGTTAAGCTGCACTACTTCCTCTTCTATTGTAGCCTGAGAGGTCTTTAAATCTTGATTTTCAGCAAATAATTGCTGATTTACTTCGCGTAGACGTATAATTTCCTGATCCTTTTCCTGAAGGGTCGCAGAAAAACCATTGATTCTTCTGTTCAAAGCTGCAATTTCTTCGGCTGAACGTTTTCTGTCAGAATTTCTTTCCGCGATAAGTTGCGATCTGATTTCTTCCAATGACTCTATATCACCTCCGAGTTTTTCTATTTCCTGAATCCTCAAATCAAGCTGATAGGTCATAGAGTCCAATCTTTTATTGAGGTCATTATTCTCTTCTGAAAGGATAAGAATTTCTTCTGATTTACGGGTCCTGTCCAGATAATCAGTGTAAAGTTTTATGCCGCTGATTATTACCAAAATGATCAAAACTATGATAAGAATATTTTTACCACTGTCATTCTTTTTTGGTTGTGGATTGTAATTGTATTCCATAAGTTTAGGAGCTAATAATTTCTAATTCATAATATGGATAAACATTTAGACGCTCAGTATTGGACAAGCCGCTACAAGCAGAATCAAACCGGATGGGATGTAGGTTCAATATCGACCCCAATTAAGCAATATTTAGACCAATTTCACCAAAAAGAGGTGAAGATTCTAATTCCTGGCGCCGGTAATGCTTATGAAGCAAAATATGCCTTTGAAAATGGATTTCAAAATGTTTTTGTATTGGATTTATCTGCATATCCACTGGAAAAGTTTAAAAAAAGTTGTCCAAGCTTTCCGGAAAGCCAATTACTGCATCAGGATTTTTTTGAGCATGAAGGGGAGTATGACTTGATTATAGAGCAGACATTTTTTTGCGCATTGGATCCTAGCCTGAGAAATGATTATGTGAAAAAAATGCATAAGCTTCTTAAGCCCGGGGGTAAATTGGTTGGGGTTTTATTTGGTATTGAGTTTACACACGATGGCCCACCGTTTGGAGGGCTAATGGATGAATATTTGTCTTTATTTAATAAGGTTTTTTCGAATGTTGTTATTGAGCCATGTTATAATTCTATAGTTCCGAGAAAAGGGTCAGAGCTATTTTTGAAAGTTATAAAGGATCATTGATGTCGTTCAAATGGATAAAATATAATGAGATTTGGAAAGCCCTTTTTTGAAAAACAAAACACCACATTCGTAAAAATCCAAACTTAATGATACTGAAGGATTTTGTATGATTTCGTTCCAGGCTTTTTCCATTCCTTTAGACCAATGTATGTCTGCTATCAC
>NZ_REBN01000019.1 GCF_007692705.1 Mongoliibacter sp. | reverse complement strand
AAACTTATCTCGAAATTGCTCCGCGGTCAGCAAAGTATGAACGCACATTCGTTCCCGGTCAGCATTTTTACCTAAAGAAAATTGATTTAAGACAGTTGCTGTTGATGAAATTATAACCTTGGATATTAAACGCCTCAAAGAAATTCAAAAAAAAGCCTGACAAAACTGCATTTGCAATTCTGCCGGACTTTTTAAATTCAAAGTATCAGTAGCTATTCATTGATCTTTGTCACATCAAGAATGTTAAAAAAATTATATGCAAGCAATTCAATACTTGTCTTTCCAAAGATTCGGTAGAAACTTGTAGTAAAGTAGGTGCCTCCAAGTGGACCAGTCATGACCTCCTTTTCCTCCAACATAATACTCGTGCTCTATACCATAATCCGATAGAGCTTTTACCAAAGCTTCTGCTCTGGGACCAAAATACCCATCGACTTCTTTAGTTCCCTGACCTACGAACAAATAATCAACCTTATTATTGACATCTGCATCGTTGAGAAAATGGCCCAGTGTATTTTCAGGTTCCATATCACCGGCACTCAGAATTCCAAAGTTTGCAAACAGATCCAAAGAGCGGAACCCGATAAACATAGCATGACGCCCACCCATTGACAAACCGGATAAAGCCCTTCCGCTGGGATTTTGAATAGTACTATAACTTTGATCGACAAGGGGAATAACATGGTTTCTTAATTCTTTCTCAAAAATATCAAATGTCAATTCAGTATGCTGAGGGTGATTTCGATGTATCACCTGATTATTTGGAATGGCAATAATCATAGGTTTGCACTTCTTTTCAGCCAGAAGATTGTCCATGATAAAATTGGCTCTGCCATCAAAAATCCAATTTGAAGGCAACTCTCCACTTCCTCCCGTAAGATATAAGACTGGGTACTTTTGGCTTGGATCGTAACCTGGTGGCGTATATACATACATTTCACGCTCACCATCAGTGACTTCCGAATGATAAACGTGCCTGGTAACATTACCGTGGGGTACATTCTTCGCATCATAGTATGCCGGACCATCACCATGAACAATCAGTTGACTGTAAGGCGGCATGGCAGTAAAGGCTGCATTGGTATTGTTTGGGTCTGCCACCTGCACCCCATCTATGTGAAGATGATAGGCATACATATCAGCTGGAAGTGGTCCAACAGTCAAAGACCATATTCCATCCTCACCTTTACTGAAAGGAATGGGTTCATTTCCTTTGCCTAAGCCTGTCAGTAACGCCATTCCCGCAAGCCTAACCTCCTTAGCATCTGGGGCTTGAATTCTGAAGGTAACTGTTTGATCATCATGGACAATAGGGGAATTTAACCGAGCACTAAATGGAACCAATCCTTCTTTATTCTTTTGCGGATCAAAATCAAGGTTAACATTGGCCTGTTGCGCATTTGCACTGGTGATCAGGGTAAAAATCAGCACTCCAAGCATCAAACGGTTAAGGGATTTTCTTTGCGTCTTCATATAGGTTTGGATTAAAATGATCTACTTTCTTTTTAAAATATAGGGTAAAAGAAAAGATAAATATAATAATGTATTTAGTACATAATGGAATCAGTTTCAAAAACTGATCTGAAAACATAAAACCCCGAAACCAGCCTTGCGGCGAGGATCGGGGTATTACAGATGGTTTGACTACAAATCAAGCCAAAACATGCTATGTACAAGAAACCCTAAAATTCAATTTCATTATTGATTTTTGATGGCTGTACTTTCTCCAGAGTATGTAAACTGATGAAAATCAGCAGTATTATCACTTGTCTCACCTGAAGATGTTGCATATGGACCTAGAGTAACTCCCACAAATCCCCCTGCAACACGTGTACTGAGGTACTGTCCCTCTGTGAATTCTAAAAGAGGCTTCCAGTCTTTATTTCCTTTTTCTTTTATTGAAAAGCTGTACTTAGCATTTTCAAATTCGACCTTTAGTGATACGGGAGATTTGGCCGATTTCTCAAGCATAGACGTTGCCAGTACTTCATAGGTATTGTCATCTTTTGCTTTTAATACATTGATGACATGATTGCCTTTTTCATCTATAGTTTTGGCAAAGAAAATATGATGACTTTCATTCTGCAGAAGCAGCATTCCAGCTTTTTCGTTCGCTGATTGAGGCTCAAAAGAAATATCAGTGGTAGCATAACCCTTATTGTGCTGCTGCCTCCTTGCTATAAAACTTGGATTAGTTTTCTCAAAAACTGTTTCGGGCCTTAAATTAATCGTGAGTTTTTTGGCTCTGGTATTGATATCATACCATTTTGTTTTTGGTACACGAACAAAAACCCAATAATCTTTCAGCTCATCCTTATCGAAATTATCAGTAATGGTAAAGCTGCCCGAGATTGGGAATGGAATGTTTTCTTTGTTTTCAGGCAAATCAGGAGCCTTATAAGTATATTGAACCTCCGTAAAATCAGCACTGATTACAGGCCAATCATCATCAGTCCAAGTGACTGGAGCTAAAAATACCTCTCGCCCGATATTGTAATGGTCTCCCCTATCATAAGGTCTCGTTGCAAGAAATACAGCCCACCACTCTCCATTTTTGGTTTCCACCATATCAGCATGACCTGTTGCAGAAATCGGGTTAGGTCTCGCCGGGTCTAAATGTCTCTGAGTAAGGATAGGGTTGTTTTTGTAAGGAATAAACATCTCCTTGAGGTCTTTGGTCCTAAACACTACCTGAGAATGATTGACACTTGTTCCTCCTTCAGCGGCCCACAAGTAATAATACCCTCTCGTCTTGTAAATATGTGGTGCTTCAATCCATACCGGTTTGGAGTGGATATCAACCCCTCCATTTACCAAGATTACATTATCGCCTACAGTTTTTAGATTTTCTCTATCAAATTCAATCATCCTGATAGTCCTATGGCCACTGTAGAGTGATTTTCTCTCCGGTGGATCACCATTGTAAATAATGTAGCTTTTACCATCGTCATCAAAAAAGATGGAAGGATCAATTCCTTGTACAGCGGGCAAAAATACAGGGTCACTCCATGGTCCTGCCGGGTCTGTTGCAGTTACAACAAAATTGCCTCCTTTGCCCACCAAAGTGGTGATCATATAGAAAACCCCTTCATGATGTTGGATGGTTGGGGCGAAAATCCCCTCGGAAAGCTGTAAACCTTCCACATCCATTTGTTCAGGTCTGTCCAAAACATGGCCAAGTTGTCTCCAATTGACCAAATCAGTACTATGGAAGATTGGTACGCCGGGAAAAAAGGTAAA
>NZ_REBN01000119.1 GCF_007692705.1 Mongoliibacter sp. | reverse complement strand
TTATAAACTTTTTTTATAGTTTTTAAAAAATTTCGCAGATTATCTGCTGTCCGAAGGTTGTGCCTTCGGATTTCTGGTAAAGTCGCATTTTGCGACGAATTTGTATCAAGCCAAGGGCTTTGTTACCAGAAACCCACATGCTCCGAGTAACCGCAGGCTGGGTAATGGGTTTCTGTAAAGAGTGATTAAGATCGCTTGAAAACCTGATACTGAATAGCTTTCTGAAGTAGGGTTATTCTTGACCTATATGGAGTTTAGGTTGAGCTTTAACTTTATTAAACTAATTTTTAACTAGATATTGATCAAATTCAAACATTAATTTTAAAAATTATGAGTATCCGTATCAATGCACGTAGGCAATTATTGTTATGATCCTGTTCTTAATGCTTAACTCTGATTAAAATTTATTTATGAAGCTACTTTTTCCTTAATGAAAAAGTAGCCAAAAAATCAAGAATTTCGAATCCTATCCAGGCACAAGGCTTGCGCCGGCCCGGTCGAAATTCATCCTCCCCTGCGATCTCAAATTCAAAGTTTGAGAAAAGTTGAAAGTTTGGAATTGAAAGACTAACGTGTATAGATCCATACACTCATATTAAAATTTGATGTAACTGGCAGAGAAGCGTGTAATCAGAAACATTAATTTGACATCAGTCAATGCATCGCTTATGACTTTAATCTAGGATCCCCTTTTCTAATTTAACCTTATGAATTAGTGAAAATAAGATTTGTCAAATTTTGGGCTTTTTTTATAGTTTGGGGGAAGTTTTATAAATCCAACCTGTATAGAATTGGTTTTTTCAAAGTATCGGCTAATTATGTTAAATCCAAATGTGGGGACTTCCTCTTTATTTGGCAATATTTTATTTTTTCCAAAATCTCAAATCAGTTTGTTATATTTAAAAACTTAAATCCAACTTATATGGAAATTAAGTTTCAGACCAAAAAAGAAAGTAAGCAGGAACAGCGGGAAGCTTTTCTAAAACTAGAACCTAATGAACGTTTTTATAACTTTCTGGACCTTTGCGAATATATGTTGAAGTTTCCTCTAAAAACAACTGCTAAAACTTCTCAAGAAAACTTCGTCATTGAGGCTAGTTCACATGGAAAAAATCTGGAAACAAAACATAGATGAATTTTTAATGGAGGCATCCCGAGAAGGTGTAAAAATGCTTTTGGTAGGTGGTGGGGCGGTAAATTTTCACGGATATCAGCGTCATTCTGCAGACGTGGATTTTTGGATAGATACATCAGAAGAGAATTTTTCTAAGCTACTGAGAGTGTTTAAACGAATGGGGTATGAGATAGACAGCTTTCCAGAAAAAGTTAAAAATAAAAAGCAAAATATATCAGTAAAATTCTCTCCAGCTGATTTAAATCTTGAATTGATTACAAATTTTCAGATTGGAAAAAGCTTTGATGAAGCCCTTTCTGAAAGTGAAATAGTGGAAATAAAGGAACGTGGAATATATAAATGGAATGTCCTCAATTTACAAGACTTGTTAGAAAGTAAAAAAAGAGCAGGAAGACCTAAAGATTTGCTGGATATCTTAGAATTGAAATCAATACATAAGATGAAGTGATTTCCGGTTGTCCGACGGTTGCGCCGTCGGACTTCTGGTATAGTCGCATATTGTGACGAATTTCTATCAAGCCAAAGGCTTGAATACCAATGATCCGGAGGCACAGCCTCCGGATAACCAGTTAGCGTTTGGCATTTAATCAGGTATATATTCCCCCTGCATCAATACCAAAAGCAAGGCATTTTGAATTCCCAAGTACCCATCTTTATTGAGCCACCACTCATCCAGGGTATGGACTCCGCCACCTTCTCCTCCGCGGCCTATCGTTACGGCAGGGATGCCTTTGGAGAAGGCAATGTTGGAATTGGTTGAGCTGGAACTCAACTTGGGATCTTTACCGGTCAAAAAATTGGCTATGGCCATGCTTTGTTGGATTAGAGGAGATTCAGGGGAGGCTAGCCCGCTAGGCCTGTCACCTACTTTTTCTATATCAACAGTGAGGGGTTTTCCTCTACGGACGATATCATTTTCCTTTTTAAGCCCTTCCTGCATGGATTCCAGAAACAGGGTATTGATGCCCTGGAGTTTTTCATTACTTTCCGAGCGCATGTCTACCAGCATCCAGGACTCGTAGGGTATGGAATTGACAGATGTACCTCCTCCCAGTACGGATATGCTGTAGGTGGTTTTTGGGCCTTCTTTTGTAAATGCATCCGCTTTTGGAACAAATGCTACTACGGATTGGGCTAAAGCATTGTGTGGGTTGCCAATACCAAAGGCCCCGTAAGAATGTCCACCTGAACCTTTGAAGGTGACCTTATACCTCAGCGAACCGATGCCTCCGTTGACTATGTCTTCCAGTCCGCCACCATCTATGGCGATATGTGCAGCCAATGGATGTGCTCCCTCTCTAAAGAGGTGCTTGACGCCATAAAGGTCTCCCAAACCCTCTTCGCCCACTGTACCGGTAAACCAGATATTGTGGCTTGTCCGGAGGTTTTGAGCCTCCATGGTTTTCAAAAGTGCAACTATCATAGCTACGGACCTGCTGGCATCTCCAATGCCAGGAGCAAACAAAGTGTCGCCTTTTTGTTTTACGTTCACATCGGTGCCAAAGGGAAATACTGTATCCAGATGCCCCTCAACCAAAATGGTTTTTTCTCCCTTTGTTCCTTTTCTTAGGCCAATGACATTGCCGACCTCATCTGTCCATACCGAGTCAGCGCCGGCCTTCCTCAGCATTTCTGCAAAGGCCTTTCCTTTTTCTTCCTCATGATAAGAAGGAGCAGGGATTTCGGTCAAGGTGATCATATCCGCGATTGTCTGATCATCGATTTCCCGGATGTAGGCAAAGGCTTCTTTGATTTCCGGTTTGGAGGAAAATTGCTGAACCTGCTCCATGTATTTGGACTGGATTTCCTGAGCATTTACCTGAAGCAGAATTCCTGATATAATTAAGATGACGAATAAAGTGGCTACTCTCATAGTTTTGAAATTTTTCAATTTTGAAATAGTGGAATTTTTTTTCATCCAGCAAACCGCTTAAAAAATTGTCTCAGTTACTGTTGTGTAATTGAATTGGATCCTGTTTTAATAAATAAACAAGTGCTTTATAAAGTGCCGGATTATATGCGGCAAACTCCAGTGATCTTTCAAAAAACACTTCTAAGGCGACTGCAAAAAACTCATGGTCATTTGCCCCTGCAGATTTTCTGAAAAGATTCGAATCGCCTTTTTGGATTTTTTCTTTCTCCTTTTTGGCTTCTACAGCATACCTTTCCCACCTGTAAGGGTTAAAGAAATTACTTTCTCTATTATAATGGATTTGATTTTCCAACTTCATGGCATGCGCCATTTCATGGATCCCCAGGTTGATTCCACTTTGGGAATGCATAAACCCTTCTACAAACTTTTCCCATGACAGTACGATTAACCCAAGTTTGGGGTTGACTTCACCATAATGGTATTTTTGATTGATGGTAGAATAATAGGAGTCAGGGTAAAGCAATATTTTACTGAAATGGCGGAGAAAAACTCCCCTGAAACCAAAAGTAACCATGATGGCAGTGGCACCGACAAGTAGTTTCATTTCAGGAGTGACTTTCTTCAATTCACCCCTTGGAATAAATTCTTTTTCAGCAAGAAACCATTCCAATCTTGAGATAAAGTCTTTCTGATGTTCTTTGCTTAGGTTTTTGTAATAGGGGAAAAGATTTTCCAAAACGTTGATATCTTCCTTGCTTAGCTTTTGGATTTTTGAACCGACTTTCAATCTCAAAAATAAAGTGTAAAAAAATTCTCCGATGGAGAAGAATAGACGGTGGAGGAAATACATTTCTGGAATTTATAAAATGGTTATTTGGAAATATAGAATAAATCGGGTTATGAAATAAAGACTGACTCTGAAGTCCAATTCGATATTAATCGATATTAGATATTAGTGGATATTATTCCAAAAGAATTCTGACGTCATTCAGAATATAGCATTGACTTCAAAATAAAAAAGGTGTAAAGTTTCCTCTACACCTTTGTTTAAGTTACAAATGCAACCATTGGTGACTATAGCCTCAGAATCTTTTATATTAATGTATCCTAGCTAATCAATTCAAGCTTGATATATGAGGTGAGAATATCCAATAATATCCCATATCCAACAATATCTGTAAAGATCAGTTTATGCGTTTTTTAACTGAATTCAAATCCTTAACAAATATGCCAATCAGATAATATTACTTCGCATAATTCACTGCCCTCATTTCCCGGATTACAGTGATCTTGATCTGACCAGGATACTGCATTTCCTTTTCTATTTTCTGGGATATATCAAAAGAGAGTTTGCTTGCAGTAGCATCATCTACGTTGTCAGCGTCTACCAAAACTCTCAGTTCGCGACCAGCCTGCATGGCAAAGCACTTATTGACCCCGTCAAACGCCAAAGCGAGCTCTTCAAGCTCTTTAAGGCGTTTGATATAGCTATCCATGATTTCACGTCTTGCGCCCGGTCTTGAGCCTGAAATGGCATCAGATGCCTGCACGATAGGAGATATCATGGAAGTCATTTCGATCTCATCATGGTGAGCACCTATGGCATTACATACTTCAGGATGTTCCTTGTATTTTTTGGCCAACTCCATCCCCAGTACGGCATGTGGCAATTCAGCTTCTTCAGGCCAAACTTTTCCTATATCGTGAAGCAAACCGGCTCTTTTGGCAAGCTTGGCATTCAATCCCATTTCAGCAGCCATGGTAGCACAAAGCTTGGCGACTTCTCTGGAGTGTTGAAGGAGATTTTGACCATAAGATGACCTGAACCTCATTCGGCCCACCATCCTGATCAATTCTGGATGTAGTCCGTGGATTCCAAGATCAATACAGGTTCTTTCTCCGATTTCGATGATTTCGTCCTCTATGTTCTTTTCTGTTTTGGCTACCACCTCTTCAATTCTGGCAGGGTGGATTCTTCCATCCTGTACCAATCTGTGAAGGGAAAGCTTGGCCACTTCTCTCCTAACCGGATCAAAGCCTGAAATAATGATGGCCTCAGGTGTATCATCCACAATGATTTCCACTCCTGTGGCTGCTTCGAGCGCACGGATATTTCTACCTTCTCTACCGATGATCTTACCTTTTACATCATCTGACTCAATATTGAATACAGAGACGCAATTTTCAATGGCGTGTTCGGTTGCTGTTCTTTGGATGGTATCCAATACAATCTTCTTGGCCTGCTTGGTGGCAGTAAGTTTGGCATTGTCCAAGATATCTTTGATTTGGGAAGAAGCCTTTGTAGTGGCTTCATCTTTCAGCATTTCGACCAATTGATCTCTGGCCTCTTCGCGAGTAAGCGCAGCTATCTTTTCAAGATCTGAAATCCGCTGGTTGGTTACCCTGTCCAGTTCATCTTTTTTTACCTGAACAGCATGAAGCTGGGCGCTGAGATTTTCTTTTTTGCTTTCCAGTTCCGCTTCTTTTCTTTTGATCTGTTCTAACTCTTTGGAAAGAGATTGCTCACGTTGTTTGAGTTTGTTTTCATTCGTGATGATGAGGTTTTTCTTTTTGTTGGCCTCTTCTTCAAACTCAGACTTCAACCTCAGGTATTTTTCTTTTGCTTCAAGAATTTTATCCTTCTTGGTTGCCTCAGCGTTTATTTCCGCCTCTCTAATGATGCTCTTAGCTTTTTCTCTGGCATCCTCCTCTATTTTCTTACTGTTGTTTTTCAAAAAAAGGCCGACGATTACTGCGCCAAGCCCCAGGCCCAAAGCGCCTGCGATTATGATGTATATTGACTCTCCCATAGGTGTTTTATATATATGATTAACCTACCGAAGAAGTAAAATCCACGAATTGTGAGGAATGAAATTATAATAAAGAGTTTAGTTGGTCATTGATTCTTTTAACACTGGAACGGATCATTTCGCTATCCTCTGTATTGATCATATTCTGCTCCATTGATTCTACCATAGAATCAAAGGCTACCATAGCCAAAAGATCCTGTCTGTCATCCAGACCAAATTCTTCTCTATATCTTTTTATTTTATCATTAATCAATTTGCCCGCATGTCTGATTTTGGATTCATCTTCGGTCTTCACCTTCATTGGGTATTCCCGATCTCCGATTTTCAACCTAATAGATAGTGTTTCCATATTATTCAGACAGATAAGCGATTATATTATCAATTTCCTTTATATAATTATTGATTTTTTCTCTCAATTCGGCAGACTCCATTTCTTCTACCGGTATGCTGTTTACAAGTTTAGCTATTTTAATTTGATTTTTAAAATCCTCCAGTGTACGCTCCCTTTCCTCCAAACTTTGGCGGAGCGTCTGCAGCTCTTTGGATAGGTTCAGGTTTTCCTCCTCTAAGTTTTGTAGTTTCTTGCTTACCTGCGAGGCAAGCTTTTCCATACGCTGAAGTTCTTCGTGAATCATAAGTCTATTTTCTGATAAATGCTCCTACTTCATTTTCAAAACTAACAATAAGCCTGTTCATGGTTTTATCAATGATTTTATCTGTCAGTGTCTGTTCTTTGTCCTGAAGATAAAAACTTAATGCATAAGCTTTCTTACCTGCTTCGATTTTTTCTCCCTGATACACATCAAAGACACCAATTCTCTGTAAAAGTTTGCCTCCTGCTTTCAATGCTGTCTTTCGGATTTGGTCAAAACTCACTTCTTTGTCAATTACCAAAGAGAGATCTCGACGTACTTCAGGGAATTTTGAAATTTCACTGTATTTTTTAAGTCCTTTGGATTTTTTGATCAAAAGGTCCCAGCTCAGTTCTGCATAGAAAACTTCCTGTTTTACTTCCGCAAGTTTGCAAAGCTTTTCATTAACCAAGCCTACTTTTCCAAGCTCCTTGGTTCCAAGCATGATTTTCAGGCCATAATCAAAAGGTGCATCATGAATGATTTCCACTTCGGAATTTTCAATGCCCAATTTTTCGCAAATCAATTCCACCGTGGCATAAAGGTCAGGAAAAGCCAATGATTTGGAAGGTTCCAGCCAGCTTTCTGCTGCTTTGTCTCCAGTGAGAAAAAGCGCGAGTTTTTTCTCTTCTGAATAACCTTCTGCTTCTTTGGTGTAGGTGGTTCCAAACTCAAACAGTTTCAGGTCTTTTTGCCTTCTGTTGATGTTATGGGCAAGGACTTCTAACCCAGAGAAAAGCATTGTCTGTCTCATAACCCCCAGTTCCTCGCTGAGCTTATTCAAAATCTCAACATTATTCTCAGGGTTAAGAAAGCCTGATTTTTCTGAGTATACAGGCTTTGTGAGCGAATTGGTGATGATCTCAAAATATCCAAGCCCTGAAAGAACCTCGCTTAATTTATATTGGAGCTTGTTGAAGTCTTTGGCAGGATGCTCAGCCAGGTAATCTGAATTGAGGTTTTCAGAAAGTGGAACATTGTCAAAGCCATGGATCCTTAAGATTTCCTCAATGACATCGGCCTCTCTGGTAACATCTACCCTGTAAGGTTTGACGGATACGGTGATGTTTTTCTCTGTTTCCCCTATGAATCGGATATCCAGGTTTTCCAAAGTGGTTTTGATTTCTTCTTTGGAAATTTCTTTGCCTATCAGGCGGTGAATATGGGCATAACTCACCTCTATTTCGAAATCCTGAACTGGATTTGGATAGAGATCGATGATGTCAGAGGTAATCTGGCCTCCGGCAATTTCCTTGATCAACATTGCCGCTTTTTTCAAAGCATATACCGGCATATTGGGATCTGTGCCTCTTTCAAACCTGAATGAAGCGTCAGTTTTGAGCCCGTGAAACTGGGAACCTTTTCTGATTACATCCGGTGAGAAATAAGCGGATTCAAGGAAGATGGAAGTGGTTTCATCAGATACTCCTGAACCTTTTCCTCCAAAAATACCGGCTATACACAATCCCCCTTTTTCATCACAGATCATCAGTTCTTCACCGGATAACTTTCTCTCTTTTTCATCCAAAGTGATAAATGGAGTGTTTTTAGGAAGCTTTTTGACGATTATTTTCTTTCCATTGATTTTATCCGCATCAAAAGCATGCAAGGGCTGCCCCAAGTCATGCAGGATAAAGTTGGTGATGTCTACGATATTGTTGATGGGTTCAAGGTCAAGAGCCTTGAGGTAGTTTTGCAGCCATTCCGGAGATGGGCCAACTTTGATGTTGGAAATGGTCAGTCCAGCATATCTTGGGCAGTCTTCCGCACTTTCCACTTCTACAGGGATTTGCAAGGCTTTATTGTCTACCTGGAAGTCTTCTACCGATGAAAGACAGATTTCTTTTTGAAGCAAAGCTTTCAGGTCCCTTGCCACCCCAAGATGGGAAGCTGCATCAGCCCTGTTGGGTGTCAATCCGATTTCCAAAACGTGGTCACGGACTACTTTGAAATATTCTGCAGCAGGAGTGCCGTTAGAGAGATCGGTATCCAAAACCATGATCCCTGCATGGCTTTCGCCAATCCCGATTTCATCTTCGGCGCAGATCATACCTTGAGAAACTTCTCCACGGATTTTGGCTTTTTTGATTTCAAAAGGATCTCCGCTGATCGGATAGAGTGTACATCCTTCTTTGGCAACCACTACTTTTTGTCCTTTGGCTACATTTGGAGCACCGCAGACTATAGGTACAATCTGGTCTCCGATGTCAACGGTGGTTTTACTTAATTTATCCGCATTGGGATGCTTTTCACAGGTGATTACCTCTCCAATGACTATCCCTTCCAAACCACCTTTGATGGATTCAAAAAGTTCAATCCCCTCCACTTCAAGTCCGCTTCCGGTAAGCAAATCAGCTATTTCCTCTGGAGATTGCTCAAGTTTGATATAATCTTTTAATCTATTGATTGATATTTTCATCTGTTTATAATTATTTCTTAAAGGTCAGGTGGAATCTCGCCACAAAAATCATCCATCTGTTTGAGCTTAACCTTATGCTCGGTTTCATGAAAGCACAGTTAATTCAGAATACGGCACAAATTTAAGAGAATTGGCTTAGGTAAGAAGTGGATGCCTTAAAAATTGCGATTTACGAAGGACGGATTAGGAAGTAATAGCCTCTTCAGGCATTGTTTTTTCTTCACTTAAATAATTTTCGAATTACGAAGGACGATTTACGAGGCTTACAACTTATCAGACCTCTCTTTTAATTTTCTCGCATCTCGCTTCTCATCCTTTATCTTTACCTCTTGCATCCCCATTTTATCCAAACAAACCTTCGGCGTTTTGGAAACCCCAAAGGTCAATATCAACCCATCTTTTTTCTTGTGTCTTGATTCTTGTTTCTAATCTCTCGCCTCTTTACTCATCCTTCCTCCTTTTTATAATCCTTCTCTCCAGCATTGATGGGGATCTCGAGGATGTTTTCCCTAGGTGGAAGAGGGCAGGCAAAGTCCGGGTTGTAGGCGCAGTAGGGGTTGTAAGCCAGGTTGAAATCTATGGTGATGCTGTTTTTGCCGTCTTGGCGCAAGTTGATGAAGCGACCGCCTCCATATGTTTCTTCACCGCTTGTTGCATCCGCAAATGCGAGAAAGAAATTCCTCCTGTCAGGGTCTTTTTGGGATTGAAGGAGCAATAATCTGATGCTTTGGCCTTTCAGTTCGAATTCCGCATGGCTGTGTTGCAGGTATTTTTCCAATGTGCCATCAGTCATGGGGAGTTCCACCATTTTTTTGTTTTCTAAAGGGACCATTTTAGCCCTTACTTTATAGCTCGGGTCAATGGGGAAATATTCCAGTTCTCCAAAAGTTCTTTTTTGCTCATCTGTCAAAGGAGATTCTACATTGAAGCGTATAAACTTGTATTGTCTTTCCCTTTCTTTTTCTACGTTTTCAATATAGGTTTCCGGATTGTCAGTTCCTGTAAGGGTATAGATCACCGCCAAAACTATAACTGTCAATACTCCAATAATTAATATGGTATTTGTCTTCATAATTAAATCAAGCCTTCGTCTGCGAAGCTAAAATAGGCAAGATCGGTGAATATCACATGATCAATAATAGGGACATCAAGATTTTTACCAGCTTCCACAAGTTTATTTGTAAGACGGCGATCCTGATCCGAAGGTTTGAGGTTGCCAGATGGATGGTTGTGGACCAAAACGATAGAGCAGGCTAGATTGTCCAAAGCATGTTTGAAAATGATCTTTGGATCAGCTACCGTCCCTGTTGTTCCACCAGAACTTATAATTTGTTTTTTGACGATTTGGTTGTTGCGGTTGAGCAGCAGTATATAAAAATGCTCCACTGATTCATCTAAAAGATCGGGTTTCATAAATTGCCATACATCGGCAGAAGAATTGATTTTGGCTTTTTTAGGTTGCTCTGTGATGAGCTTTCTTCTTCTTCCCAGTTCCAAGGCTGCTACAATCGAAATGGCTTTGGCTTCACCTATCCCTTTGAATTTCTTCAAATCTGTAATACTCAGTCGGGCCAAGTCAGCCAGGTTGTAATTTACTTTGCTTAAAATATGCTTTGCCAAGTCCACTGCGCTGAGCTGTTTTGTACCTGATCCAATAAGAATAGCAATGAGTTCAGCGTCAGAAAGTGTTGATTTACCCTTGAGGAGGAGTTTTTCTCTTGGGCGATCTTCTTCAGAGAGCATTGAAATTTTGATTGATGGATAGGCGTCCATAAGGCTAAAATTTTAAAAGCAAATTAAAAAGACTGAGTACCCGTCTGATTAAAAACGGGAATTAGGATAAAAATAGCAATAGCTTAAAAACAAAAAAAGCCCAGGAATCAGTTCCGGGGCTATTTAAACGGATAATTTTTTTTTATGCCAATGAATTGACCAATTTAGTCAATTTAGATTTTTTGTTGGCAGCGTTGTTACTGTGAATGATATTCTTCTTGGCAAGTTTATCAATCATAGATGTAACTGTTTTTAACAATTCCTGCGCTTCAGCTTTGTCAGTAGAAGACTTCAATCTTTTGATGAAAGTTCTTGTAGTCTTGTGCTGATATCTGTTTCTCAAACGCTTGGCTTCGTTTGCACGGATTCTTTTAAGTGCCGATTTGTGATTTGCCATATCCTTTATTTAACTTAATTTCTTTGTTTACACCCTTTATCTAAACGGAGTGCAAAGTTAACTTATAATTTTAGAAACACCAAAGAAAATCCAAACTTAACCTAAAAATAGGAGGGCTTTGGTTCTTTTACTGGATTTCATAAATATTTTCACGAAGGTAATGTTTTTTGTTTTATTTAGCGTCTGAGATTTCTTATCTTTTGTTATGAAAAAGTGTTTCATATTTTTTGTTGTATCTATTTTTTGTGCGGAACCCTTAATGGCTTGGGGTTTTTATGCACATAGAAAAATCAATCGACAGGCTGTTTTTTCACTTCCTCCTGAAATGATGGGGTTTTATAAGCATTATATTGATTTTATTTCTGAAAATGCAGTAAATCCCGATAGAAGAAGATATGCAGTTAAGGGGGAAGCAGAGAAGCATTTTATTGACATAGATAGTTATGGAGATAGTGCGCTCTACACCTTGCCAAGGTATTGGAATCAGGCACTCGATTTATTTCAGGAGACCTCATTACGTGAAAAAGGAATTGGTCCCTGGAATGTGTACCATGTCAAAATTCAATTGACAGAGGCCATGAAAAGAAAGGATGCAAAAGCTATCTTGAGGTTGTCTGCAGATTTAGGACATTATATCGGGGATATGCATGTGCCCCTTCACACCACCAAAAATTACAATGGGCAGCTTACGGGTCAATACGGTATACATGGATTTTGGGAAAGCAGAATCCCTGAGCTTTTGTCTGAAGATTTCGACTTTTATGTAGGAAAGGCCATTTATCATGAGCGGCCACAGCTTTCTGTTTGGGATGCGGTGGCTGGTGCACATCATGCGTTGGATTCGGTTCTTCGTTTTGAAAAAATACTGTCGGAGCGATTTGCTGAGGATAAAAAGTACAGCTTTGAAGAAAGGGGAGGTATCAATACACAGGTATACTCTCGGGATTTCACCTTGGCTTATCACACGATGTTGGCAGGTCAAGTAGAAAGGCAAATGAAGCGGTCTATCAAAATGACAGCTGATTTTTGGTATACGGCTTGGATTGATGCGGGACAGCCTGACTTGAATGGACTCAAAATCGGATCAGAGGAATTCCCTAAAGAGGAATTAAAGCCTGATAAGAATCTTAAAGTCCGAGAACATGAAGGGGATTTTATTTCTTCAGTCAAACAATTAAAACAGTTTGTTTTTATTAGGAAGAGATCAGGTCTTTTTTTGCGGAATTCAGGTATTGCCTGATGGCAATTCCAAGTTTTTCAAAAGTATTTCTAAATACCTCTTCATTTTCTTCCAGTAATGTTACCCTAAATCCTCTTAGATCAGAACAGAAAGAACTTATAGGAACCACGCATATTTGTTGTGCAGCTAGTAAATAATAAACAAACCGCTTGTCTAAGGGCATGTCCTTTTCAGAGAGCCATTTTTCAAGGAGTAAGCCTATTTCAGGGTTTTCCACCTGTAAATGTTGATTTGGCTCCAATAAAGCTTCATCAAACACTATGGTGTTATAAAATGCTCCTTGTGTGGGATTGAATTTGATTCCTGGAATGTCGCCCAATATTTTCTCCATGATTCTGCTTCTTTTCCCTATCCGTTCATTTTGCTCCTTCCTGTACGGCTTGTATTCAGGGTGACTCATGATTTTTGGTATAGACAGTTGCGGTAGGATGGTGGAACAGACTTCTATCATTTTCGCATTTTCCAGTGTTTGACACAGCTTGGCAAATTCCTTGGAGGCATTTCTGTTGTAAAATTCCATCCATCCGCATCTGGAACCTGGCCATGGGAATTCTTTGGAAATGCCTTTGAGTGAGATAGCCGGAAGATCTCCGATTACTTCTGCCAAGGCTGTTGCGTTTATGCCATTATAGGTGATGTTTTGATAGATTTCATCTGCAATCAAAAGCAGATTGAACTCCTTTGCGATTTTTACGAAATCTTCCAATACCTCTTTAGGATAGACCATGCCGGTAGGATTGTCCGGGTTGATGATCAGAATACCAACGATAGAGGGGTTGTATTTGACCTTGTTGTAGAGGTCATTCATATCGGGCAACCACTGATTGTCAGGGTCAAGCTTATAGGTGATGGGAGCTGTATTGGCGTGTGCTGCTTCTGCAGAACTGTGGGTGCTGTAAGCAGGAGAGGGGCCGATGATTCTGGCTGTTGGAATTAAAAATTGGTAGAGCTTCGCAATCGCATCTCCCAAGCCATTGAAAAATAAGATGTCTTCTGCTCCGATCTGTGCACCTCCCTTTTGATTGTTGAGGCCGGAAAGAAATTCTCTGGTTTCCAATACTCCCTTAGAGTCGGCATAGCCATAGGATTTGTCTTGGCTTACTAGTTCAGATACAATATCCTTCATCCATGAGGGGACACTGTTACTTTTTTGTATAGGGTCGCCTATATTTTCCCAGGTGATTTCATAACCCAAAGATTCTATCTGTCGGGCTTTTTTGACAATACCGCGGATTTCATAATTCAGTTCTTCTGCTCCTGGTCTTAATAACAATGTCCTCATCTTGCTGGTATTTGGAAATCGAAAACAAATAAACAAAAAGTGCAGAGAATGATTGCGGATTCTTTAAAAAAGATGGGCGATAGAAGGGTATTGTGAAAAAAATCAGCTTTACCTTTAAAAATAAGTTTAAGTCTTAATTTCACCAATTCACTGCTGTTTTGATGGAACTTCCATACGTGCTAATCAAATGGTTTTATTGGGCAGTTTGTTTAAATTTTGGGTATATCGCTCATTATCAAATAGTTTTTTAAATTTTGAAATCTGTCTTATTTCTTAAGGTAAGTCCAAAAATCTTCCATCAGGGCATCTTGATCAATTTTGGAATAGATTTTCACGGTAAAAGACTTGTTTTCAGGCGGGCTGTTGACCAATAAGGTTTCTGAATGTTGTGGCAGGAGGTAAGCCTGTACCAAAGCCAGATCCCACATTACCCTGGTTTTATCCTGCGGATTTTGTTCCCTCCACCGGTCTGCAAGGATTTTTTCTATGGGGATATTGTCATCTGTTTTTTGATACGTCTCATCCCGGTCAAATTTCAAAGGAAGGGCAGTTTCTAATGGCATCACGGTGAAATCAAAATCTTTGAGATCAAGTAAATAATCAAAGGCATTGAGGTCATTTCGGATATTGAATTCATTTTTGCTCCAGGCACGTTTGTTTTGGTCGTACTTCGCTCCCAAGGCAAAAACCCTGATTTTGGGGAGTATATCAGGGGCGAGGATAATGGCTGAAGCGATATTGGTCAGGGCACCTAAGGTCAAAATATCCAGCTTTTCTCCATCGGGAAGAGCTTTGGCGATTTTGATGATTTCCTGAGCTGCAGGAGAATCTCTGGGTTCGGAACCTCCCCAAGCTCTGCCGATCTGCCGGTCAGCTCCTTTGGGGTGGGGAATGCTTTCCAGACCCATGGTATTGAGAATCAGTTCATTGAGTCTTTGAGAATCTTCCATGGTCTCTAAGCCCTCTGTCTCGTAAGCATTCCATTTTTCAAAAACCAACAAATCAGGATTGTTGAAATGGGCTGAGCTGAGTCCGACAACATCTACCGAGGGGTCTTTCAGCAACCTAACAATGGCATACAAATCGTCCATTTCATTTCCTGTATCTGAATCCAGCCATACTTTTTGTTTTTGGGCTAGGCTTGGAAAAGCAGCAAAAAGCAATATCGCTAAAATCAGGTGTATAATTAAACCTCTATTTATGCTCTGTTCTGTGTTCATGCTTTCTCAATTTTTGGATTCAATTTCTTTGTTTGACTGAAATAGGTTGTATATCAGCGGACAATCACAACATTTTTTGGTTATCAAAAAATATTTTAATTGATTAACCGCAATCAAAACAATAGAAACTATTTTGTAGAATTAACCCGTTTTATTAAATCAATATTAATAATTATCTAATTTCTATTAGTATCAGTTTGTCTGAAAATCATTTTTTAATTGATAAGTGGTAAAATTGCGGATGTACATCATATTTTAATGTCCACTATATCTTTTCAATTATCAACACACTCATTTCATACTGCCAGGGGCTGATCATTTCCATCCAGCCTGACCAATCAATTATTCCTTTTTCCTGATATTCCCCGGTGAATGGATTCATCCAGGTTACTTTTACTCTGCCACTTTCGGGCTTGGGCAGAATTACATTTGTCCTTTCTGTTTCTTTGGGAATCAACATCAGGTAATTCCCTTTGTCGTCGTACATTCCAAATCCATTCGTAGCCAGATTATCATTTCCGCCTTTGTCATTGGTGGTTAGTTTTGGTACTGAAGGCTTGAAATCATTGAATTTGAATTTTTCGAAAAGATCGGCCATATGTTTGTAATAATCATAGCGTGGCGGATCAAAATCATGTTTTTCATCCATAGCATCCCATACCACAATGTTCCATGCTGCATCCTGCCAATAATAGGAGCCATAAACTCCTGCAAAAACACATTCATAAGTTCTTTCCAAGCATGTTTCCGCATTGGTGTAATTGCCTAAAAAGGAAATATAAGGGCCTTCTTCATAGCCGCCATGTTCTATATTGACCACTGGTTTGGTATGGAATTGTCTTCCCTGAAGCATGAGTGAATACAGGTTTGGCCTCCAGCTTTGGATAGACACAAAGTCTACCTTGTCTTCATGCCGGGAATTGTATTCGTAATCATGGACAGTCAATAAGCGTTTAAATGCATCTCTAGCCCTTATCCTGCTGATGCGCTCGTGCAGGTAAGGAATATCACATCTGCCGTAGTCAAGGGCTTCTTTTGAGATGTCCCAGATGATATTGCTAAAAGCTTGGTATCTATCAATGATATAATGAAAGTACATGTTGTCAGCTTTGCTGTACATCTCCGGCCAGTTTACTTTTTTGTTCCAGACATAGATCATCAGGTGGGCATCCAGACCCCTTTCCTGCATGGCCAAAAATACCCTGTCCAAATGCTGGAAAAGTTTGAGGTTAAGTCGGTCAAAATTCGGATTTTCATTACCTCCTTCAAAAATTCCATAATCCGGTTTTCCGAAGAAATATTCTTCAGGAACATCTTTTGCCACTCCCCAACCTACGTCATAAGCATAGGCATTCATGACCACATGGTTGAATCCATGGTTTTGGACATCATTCAGGATTTTACCGGTTCTAGGCATTCCTTCAGGATTCTCATAGTCCAAGGCATATAGCCAATCAAGTTCGTATGCCAACAAAAAATGAGGGCTGCCATCTTCATAGACAAATGCCTTGGGGTTTTTGGGGTCTATGATTACAGCACCTTTTTGGTTGGGTCTGGTATTGGGGCTGATCTTGATGCTGCCTTTCAGTCCTGCTAATTCCGGTCTGGAGGAATAGGTTTCAAAGGTCCAATTGCCTGTTTGAGAAGCAGAAAAGCGGGATACCCACTCATTGTTGCCATTAAAAAAGCCTGGGACGTCCATAAGCTGCCCATCTGGACCTGAATATATCGCTCCAAACTTTACATCAAATGGGTTTTCACTACCCGACTTTCCTTTAAATTTAATATCATGGACCTGCCATTGTTCTGCTTGTGAATTGAGGTTTTTAGAAAAGGCTTTGGAAACAGTCTGTGCCTGGGTGTAAAAGGTCAGAAGTAACCAGCACCCCACAGTATAGGTCAGGGCTCGGATCATATAGGCTTGGGCTTGATGTTCCTTAAAACTAAATAAAATCCAACGCAATGGATTATTTTTTTGCAAAAAGCTTATGCAATACAAAAATCCCTAAGCCAAATCCAGTCCAAATTGCAGTATCCCAAATCTCTTCAGCCTGACTGCCTGAAAGCAACCATAGTGTAGCCAAAATACCGGCGATTGCGAATTGGTTGCCGTAGGGAATCCTGAAATAATCCCTCTTGACTTCTTTTTTCCTTAATTTCATCAAGGAAGCTGCGACCATGCCATATAGAATCAACCTGGAAATCACCGATACCGCTAAAGAGCTCATGAATCCCCATACGATGGCCACAAAGGCCACCAAAGCAGCAAAAAATGCCAGTGATACAAATGGTGTAGCAAAACGAGGATGGATCTTGGCAAAGAATTTTGGTAGCTGATCTTCTAAGCTCAAGGCAAAAGGTAACCTCGATCCGCTCAAAATCTGCACATTTAGTGTTCCCATGATCGATACTACTGCACCTAAGGTAATGAACATTCCTCCCCACCAGCCCATAAAACCTGTAGCCGCGTCTGCCAAAGGCTTGTCTGAGGTGGCCAAGTCAGGTAAAGTGCCAATCGAAACCACCTGGATCATGATATAAAATCCAGCAATAATGGCCGCTGCGGTCATCAATCCAAACGGTAGATTTTTCTTGGGGTTGACAATTTCCCCACTATTGACCAAGCCTGCTTCAAATCCCCCAAAAGCAAAAATTAATAGAAGAGTGGAAGCTGAAAAATCCTCCCAACTAGGCAGTGGGCCAGGTTGTACCAAATCAAAATCGATATAAAACAATCCTACTATTATAAATACTGCCAATGGGAATAATTTGGCTATTGTTAGGATGTTACTGATTTTAGCGGTGTTTTTAACACCTATCCAATTGATGTAGGTAATCAGTCCTGTGATCAAAAGAATCATGGTGATTCTTACTTCAGCATGATTAAAAACATCTGAAAAGAAGGAAAGGTAAAGTACCAATAGATTGATTAAGGTGGCATAGCTGAATAAGCGTGTCAACATCAGTAACCACCCTATTATAAATGCCGGTGTGGGACCGAAGGCCTCAAATACATATAAATAAGGCCCTCCTGTTTTTTCAAACCTCGAACTGACCTCGGCAAACACCAAAATCAGCACTACCATGACTAGGGTACATGCCAAAAAAGCAAGGATGGAATAGACCCCTGAAAGGGCAAAAACCTTGGCAGGTAATGCGAATATTCCTGCACCTATGACTGAATTGATGATCAAAAAGACCAAGTCCCATCTTTGAATACCTCTCTTCAGTCCTTTGTTTTCCATTTAACTTCAAAAATCAAATAAAATCTACATCTACACTGAATGGGTACTTCATAAGGTATTGTAAAGCTTCTTCAATTCTAAGGTCTTCAAATAGCACTTTGTATAAGTTTTCGGTGATAGGGGCTCTCATGCCAGTGCCTTCCACAAATGCTTTCATCAAACGAACAGTATTGATTCCTTCTGCTACTTCCTCCATGGTGTTCAAGATATGGGAAAGTTTCTCTCCTTTCGCAAGTCTATAACCAACAGTATAGTTTCTTGAAAGAGTTGAATTACAGGTTGTGACCAAGTCACCTATCCCCGCAAGTCCGATGAAAGATTTTAAACTGCCCCCTAGCGCATTTCCGAGATAAACCAATTCTACCATGCCCCTGGAAATCAAAAGTCCTTTCGCATTTTCTCCCAAACCTAATCCTGCCAATGCTCCTGAAGCTATGGCAATAATGTTTTTCAATACACCACTAAGCTCAACCCCAACGATATCGGAATTGCCATATACTTGAAACTTATCATTTCTTAATAAGCGCTGTCCTTCCATGATGACTTCATTAAATCGGCTTGCAACCACAGTGGCTGCAGGTTGACTTAAATAAAGCTCTCTGGCAAGATTGGGCCCCGCCAAACAACCTACCCTAATGACAACAGTCTCCTTCAGGATAACTTCACTCATGGTCAGGATATTTTTCCTGGTGATTTTCCCCAATTGATCCAGTGATTTTCCTTGGGGAAGATTAAGGCAAAGTCCTTTTGTACCATGAATGACAATATGATAAGGATATAGATATGGTGCAAAAGCCCGAATTACTTCCTGAAAGGCAGCAGAGGGGACCATAAAAAATATGGTTTCACAAGTACTGCAAATTTGTTTAGGATCCTGGGTGCCCACTATGCTTTTATGAATATTTACACCATCTACGCTGTGTTTTTCATTGATTTCTTCAACTACTTCAGCCCTTCTGGCATAGGCGATCACCTTACTTTTGGCAGCAAGAATATTAGCGATGGCTGTACCAAAGCTTCCCATACCGACTACGCCAATAGGTTTTTCAGTTGAATTTTCTTTCAAGCTCATAGCCTAAGAGTCTGTTGTGATAAAAATATAACAAGGATAAATCCTGAGTGACAATATTACCGGATTCATTTTTGACCAATGGACGCTTTGCATGGTACATACCTACATTTTCAAGCCCATGATTGATGATGGTATTGATATCATTGCGCATATGTGGTGCAACCTGCAATTTACTTTCGGCTTCCAATTCCATAATGGATTGCAGGAGCTTTTCACAGGTTGTTTTGAATTCTTCATAAGGGATTTCAATATCTTCCTCAGGGAGTCTTAACAAACTGTAGAGGTCCATTTTTTTATTCTCTCTTTTAATTAGCTGAAACGCCACAAAAGCCACGAAATGTGAACTGAAAACACGGTTGATTTTATGGAATTCCTCTACGATCCTTTTGCCAAGGTGATGGGTGTACTCTTCTTCTCTCTGTGCATCCACCGTGATTTTCCCGTTAGATATGAAATAATCACTGGTATTGATGATTCTGCCATGCCTGTCCAGACTTTGGCCATCTTGATCTACATAATTCCCCAACACATCCATAGCTTTCCCTATGGAGACTGAAATGTCTGATCCTTTGGTGAAAAACTTCACCAGGAATTTTGAGATTTTGTAGGAAGTAGAAAACTCATCTGATTCTTTATAATACCGTTCTTGTCCAGTCATAGACAAATGTTCTTTGATCAAGCTTGGCGCCTCCAAAACAAAATGATAATTAATGGTCACAGGGACAATAAATATCTTTCCTGCTACATCCTTCACCCCTTTTTGAAAGTTGGCTCTCTGAGCCTCAACTGCTGTACTTAGTAGGCCAAGTTTAAGCTTTTTCTCGATCATTCCAGACCTTGATCTTGTTCCTCCTGGAAAAAATAAACTATGCACCCCAAACTGTATGGCTTCTGAAGAGTATGTTTTTAAAGTCTCTAGGTAAGGAAGGTTTTTTTTCCTTCTGTCTACTTTGTAGGCTCCCAGTGCATTCATGAAGTAGGCAAAAATACCTATATTAAACAGGTTCAATCCCGCGCCATAAATAAAAGGAGGCAATCCTAAAACTGAAATGATCCAGCCAATAAGGATACTGTCTAGGTTAGAGAAATGGGTGGGTACCATAACTATGGTTCCTTTGGATGCCAGTTCCCGTATTTGATCTGTTTCCCCGACTATTTGTATTTTATCCTGTAGGCTGTATTGATTGCTGAAAATGGACCTGAGGCCTTTCACTCTTGCCGCGTTGAGTAAGCGAGAAAATCCATAGGTGACCATTCTCCTGGTCAATTTATAATGTGAGTGAATAAAATTACTGGCAATCTCCTCAGCATAGCGCATGGTGATTTCGTCCAGGATTTCTATATAAATTCTCTTCTTTTGGGTTTTATTGAGGCTTCCATCCTGACTAAGTTGAACAAGATTGGATTTTACCTTTCTCCAAAAATCCTGTTCATCATCAGGATCTACCGCCCAAGGGTTTTGCTTGATCCGTAGCTTTTCTCTGTAAAGAGTAGTTTCCAGCTCCTCTTTGAGTAAGTCAATGTTGTTATTGGTGATTTGAAGGATAGATTTCTTGCTGGCTTCAGCCACAGTTTTGATAAATTCCTTCCTGCTCTTACTGAGCTTTACCACAGGCCATTCATCCTTTTGGGGGAGAATAGGATCATATTTGTGTTTGATATAGGTCTCAGCCAAGGTTCTTTCTCTTTTTAATAAAGAAACAAATATAGTAAAAAAGGTGAGGGCTATTACTTTGAAGTTCCCCTCAAATCAGCTTCATACTGCTTTTCAGGTCTTTACGATATAATCAAAAAGATAAGTAAAATTTCTCAAACGATTTGAGGTAGGACTTGTTTCTTTATGTAATAATTGATAATGGGTTTTGTCCTAGTGGGAAACCATCGTATTATTGTGTCCGAATTGTTTTATGAAGCCTGACCTTAAAAAGATACAAGCACCTATAGCCACTGAAATGGCGGAATTTGAAAAAAAATTCCGGGATTTCATGAAGAGCAAAGTCAAGTTGCTTGATCATATCACCAATTATATTGTAAAAAGAAAAGGGAAGCAGATGCGGCCTATGTTTGTCTTTTTGACAGCTGGGGTAAGCGGTGGCATCACAGAGTCTTCCTACCGGGGTGCAGCTTTGATCGAGCTCTTGCATACTGCTACACTTGTTCATGACGATGTGGTGGATGATGCCAATTACAGAAGAGGATTTTTTTCTGTCAACGCCCTTTGGAAAAACAAAATTGCTGTTTTAGTAGGGGATTACCTGCTTTCTAGAGGTCTTTTATTGAGTGTGGATAATGGTGATTTTGAGCTTCTGAGAATTGTCTCCCAGGCTGTGAGAGAGATGTCTGAAGGAGAACTGTTACAGATTGCTAAGGCCAGAAAGCTGGATATTACAGAGGAAGTCTATTACAAAATCATCAAACAAAAAACCGCTAGCCTTATTGCCTCTTGTTGTGCCGTTGGTGCAGCTACTTCTGGTGCAGATATGGCACTGATTGAAAAAATGAGGGATTTTGGTGAAAAAATCGGAATGGCATTTCAGATCAAAGACGATCTTTTTGATTATGGGGAGGATGAAATAGGTAAACCTGTAGGTATTGATATCAAAGAGAAAAAAATGACCCTGCCGCTGATTTATGCCCTAAATAATGCTTCGTGGTTGGAAAAGCGGCGCATCATTTACCTGATCAGGAATAAAAACGATGACAAGAAATCTGTCAATGAGGTTATTGATTTTGTTAAGGTATCGGGGGGGCTTCAATATGCTACTAAAATCATGAATCAGTATTTTGAGGAAGCCATGACGATATTAAGTGATTTTCCAGAGTCAGAATATAAATCCTCCCTTGATGGCTTGGTCAGGTATACCATAGAAAGAAAGAAGTAAAGGACTAATAATTGCCCTTTCTGTTATTCTGAAAGCAACTCTTTGACAAGAATGTTGTGTTCTCCTACCCACTTTTCGAAGTAGATTCCTGTACCTGGTCCGTTGAAACCGGTATGAATATGCCTTACTTTTCCTTTTTTATCCAAGTAGATCAAAGTAGGAAAAGCAATTACTTGGTTTAGTGCAGGGAGTGCTTGAGAGGCTTTCTCCTTGTTGCTTTCTCCTGCTATTAAGAAGGTGTAATTTGCATCAAGTTTTTCCATAGATTTCTTTACCCGGCTACTTGCATATTCAAAATCTGGATTACTTTCAAAAGCAAGACCAATGATTTCGATCCCTGAATTCTTATTTTTTTCGTACCATGGTCCAAGAAATTTGGTTTCGTCCATGCAGTTTGGGCACCATGTTCCAAATAGCTGCACTAAGATTACCTTGTCTTGAAATCTTTCATCTGAAAGAGAGACCTTATTGCCATTGATGTCAGGGAAACTGAAATCAAGTTTTTCATAGCCTTCTTTTAGGTAATTCAATGAATAGGCATCGGGCAATTCAAAGCTCTCGTTTCGCTCTGCGGTAAAGGTTTCTTTATATTTGGGTCCACTTCTGAAACTTCCACTGAGACTACCATCTTTCTCAATTTTCCCTTTGAAAAGGAAAGCATGGCTTCCATCAAATGCGCTCATATAAAATTCATCGCCACTTACATTTCCTTCAAGGAAGCGATAATCTCCCAACTTTGTCATAAAGGTTCCTGTGATCCGATTACCCTCCTGTTCAAAAACCCCAATGGCATCATAAGAATCATTTTCGGTTGTAAAGGTAGTTTTCCACCGCCCTGATAAATCCATCTTCACCGGACTATTTACCGGGAATCTAAGGCCTTGTGATGGTTCAGCGGTAAAAGGTACTTTGTAGTCCTCCAGGTAGTTTTTAACAAAAACCCCTTGTAACTGTCCATTATTTTGGATTTTGGCTTTAAGGTCTGCATCAAATACTCCCAAGGAAATCAAAACCGAATCCTCTTTTACCATTACCTCATCAAAGCGTAATACCTCTTCTGCATTGTAAACTTCTGCATACCACTTTTCCCCACTTTTTTTCAAAGCGAGTTCAAAAGGGATATTGTCAGGAGTGATGTCTAGGTTTATAAGATACTTTTCCGGGAATTCGTATGATGCTGTTTTGCTGCTCTCACAGCCCATGATAATTATACTTAAAATGGTAAGCAGGTTCTTTTTCATAAATCAGCAAGAAAATTGAAATTCAATTCTTATAAGCTATTATTAGTCTACAATTATGGTAGGGTAAATTAATTATTCCTAAATAAAGTTCCATGAATGGTCATAGGATGGGGTAGACTTATGTCCTTTGAATTAAACTTTTTCTGATTTTGAACATTTTTTTTAAAATGTGGGAAATTGTCCCACTTTTCAACATCACTGCAAATTTCGGGTAGAAAGTAAAGGGAATAGATTGATAGATACCTTTATTTTGGCTTTTTTTGACCCAAAATGAGCATTTTTATGATAATTCAATTGTTTTTCAACTGCCTGATCTTCAAGTGAAATAAATATGAATTTTTTCATTAATCATTGTGATAATTGAAACTTTTAGATAGTTTTATAAAAAAGTGGAGAAAAGTGGGAGAAAGTGGTGGGATGTGTAGATGCTTTTCTTACTTTTGTGTTTATAGCAAACTCAAGATAAGCCCATGGGAATGTTCAACAGTCGGTACGAGTGTAAGGTCGACGCCAAAGGTCGTCTGGCTTTGCCTGCCAAAATAAAGGCGGCAATTCCAGAGTCAAATGGTGTGGAGCTCATTCTACGTCAAGGTGACGATGGCTGTCTTGCGCTTTATACCCAGATTGAGTTTAAAAAACTTTTACACAAGGTCTCTGCACTTTCTGACAGAGATCCTGTACAGAGGCTGATTAAAAGAAGCTTTTTTGAAAGCATGACAGAAGTGGAACTGGACAGCGCAGGACGATTATTGATCCCTAAGACTTTTAGCAGTTGGGCCGGTATTGAAAAGGATGCCATTTTAATTGGGGTAGGAGGTTTTGTTGAAATATGGAGTCCTGAAAAATACCGTCAAAATATCGTAGCTGATCAGGTGGAGTTGTCAAAACTTATGGATCAATATCTTTCTTAGGCCATGGCAACTTCTAATTATCATATCCCCGTAATGCTAGGACCTTGCATTGAAGGCTTGGCTATTAATCCCAATGGGATTTATGTAGACCTGACTTTCGGTGGTGGAGGGCATTCACGGGAAATTCTGAAATATCTGGAGGGTGGACATCTCTATGGTTTTGATCAGGATGTAGATGCTGAAGCCAATGTGCCCGAAGACGACAGATTTACTTTCGTGCAGGCAAACTTCAGAGACTTTAAAAAATATTTAAGACTGTACGGAGTACAGCAGGTGGATGGGATTCTGGCAGATCTTGGAATTTCATCACACCAGATTGATGAGCCCACAAGGGGTTTTTCGACAAGATTTGATGGCGCATTGGACATGCGGATGAGTAGTGAAATGGACCTGACGGCTAAAGATGTGCTCAATACATTTGAAGAATCACATCTCCATAAAATATTTGGGATTTATGGTGAGGTCAAGAATGCAAAGACCTTGGCACAGGCTGTTGTTTCAGAAAGAGCATCCAGACCTTTTTCCACTACTGGTGATTTCAAAGCCTTTTTGAAAGGTTTTGCACCAAGAGGAAAAGACTTTAAATATTATGCTCAAGTGTTCCAGGCTTTGAGGATTGAAGTCAATGATGAAATGAAAGCACTGGAAGAAATGCTACTTCAGACAATTGAGGTGCTCAAGCCGGAAGGAAGACTGGTGGTCATGAGCTATCATTCTTTAGAGGATAGGTTGGTCAAGAATTTTGTCAATAAGGGGAAATTTCACGGTGAGGTTGAAAAGGATTTCTTCGGTAATCTTCAAAGGCCTTTAGAACCTGTAACAAGAAAAGCAGTCATAGCAGACAAGGAAGAAATAGAAGTGAACAATAGGGCACGTAGTGCAAAACTTAGAATCGCTAAAAAACTGTAAAGATGCGCCAAAACACTTTCAAGAAGAAGATCAAGAAAGGGAATTCCGCGAGAGTAGGAGGCAAAAATCTCTTTACCCTAATCGAAGAAAAACTCAATATGACTGGGTTGTTGGGCGATGGCGTTCCTGTTCAGTTTGTTCCTCCTTTTTTATATGTCGCACTGCTTGCGCTCATATATATATGGAGTAATCACAGCGCGGAAAGCATGGTTCGGAAGATAGAGATTCTGCAAAGAGAAGTGGAGGATGTCAGGGCAGACGTCACCACATTGGAAGCAGAATATATGCTCAGCAGTAAACAGTCTGAGGTTGCAAAAAAGATTGCACCTTTTGGAATAGAAGAAATAAATGAACCCCCAATAAAAGTCAAACAAAAAAAGTGAATATCAAACGTTCCATAGTGCTAAGGGTTAGGGTTGCTTTCTTGATAGTAGCCTTGATTGCCGGGACAATCCTCTATAGGATTGTCCGTTTGCAGTTTGTGGAAGGGGAAAAGTGGTTGGCGAAGTCGGAGTCAACAAATTTTAAATACAGACAGGTAAGTGCTACAAGAGGCAATATCTATGCTACTGATGGAAGCCTTTTGGCCACCTCCCTGCCTTTTTACAGAGTGGTTTTGGATCCTACGGTAGCCAAAGATGTGACTTTCAATGCCGGGATAGATTCTTTAAGCCAGTTGTTGTCTTCTTTTTTTAAAGACAGGTCAAAAGCTTCCTATAAGAAAATGATTTCCGATGCCAAAAGTAACGGTAAGCGCTACCTTATCCTCAATAGACGTCAAGTGGGCTATCAGGATATGCAGGTTATGAGTAGCTGGCCCATTTTTAGAAAAGGCAGGATGGCTGGTGGAGTAATTTTTGAAAAAGTAGAAAAACGATACAGACCATTTAATAGCCTTGCCAGCAGAACTGTAGGTTTTGTGAACGAAGATCAGTATGGTGCAGGTATAGAATACAGCTTCAATGACTACTTGCAAGGTAAAAGTGGTCAGGCTATGTTTCAAAGAATCGCAGGGGGGTATTGGAAGCCTGTTTTTGATGCAGAGGATATCAAGCCTGAAGATGGGTTTGATGTTTTGACCACTTTAGATGTCAATATACAGGATGTAGCAGAGTCAGCTCTACTAAAGCAATTAATCGAGAAAGACGCCGAATTCGGGACTGTAATTGTAATGGAGGTTGCTACCGGTCACATCAAGGCCTTAGGTAACCTGCAGAAAAATAAAAATGGAAGAGGTTACAGCGAAAGTTACAATTACGCCATTGGAGATCAGGGACTCACTGAACCAGGGTCTACTTTCAAATTGATGTCCATGTTGGCTTTATTGGAAGAAGGAAAGGTAAGCCTTAATGATATGGTGGACACTGGAAATGGGGTGTTTCAGATTTATGACCGAAAAATGACAGATGCCAAGACCGGTGGTTATGGCAAAATCAGTGTTAGAGAGGTTTTTGAAAAATCATCCAATATCGGAATCTCCAAATTGATGGATCAGTATTTTGGGCACAACCCAAGCAAATTTGTTGGCTATATCGAGAAGGCGGGGTTAGACAAGCCATTAGGTTTTCAGCTTAAAGGGGAAGGTGCACCCTACTTCAAAAAGCCAGGCGATAAGTATTGGTATGGGACTACACTGCCTTGGATGTCCATAGGATATGAAACCAAACTAACACCATTACAGACTTTGACCCTTTACAACGCAGTGGCAAATAATGGTAAGATGGTAAAGCCTATGATTGTACAGGCTATCGCCAGAGGCAATCAGGTAGAAAAGCAATATCAGACAGAAGTCATAAGAAAAAATATAGCTTCCGAAAAAACCATCCTGCAGTTACAGGAACTTTTGGAAGGTGTTGTAAAGAATGGGACTGCCAAGAATGTATACAATGAGCAATACAGGATTGCAGGTAAAACCGGAACTGCGCAGAAGCTGGAAGATGGACGTTATACTAAAAAATACTATACATCCTTTGTAGGGTACTTTCCGGCTGATAATCCCAAATATTCTGCCATTGTCGTAATAGACAGCCCTAAAGGTTTTAATGCTTTTGGGGGAGACATTTCAGCGCCTGTTTTCAAAGAAATAGCTGATAAAATTCATGCTCAAGACCTTAATATGAACAGGAAATATCCAGCTGATATTTATTTGGCTCAGCAGGAGAGCGATTTTCCATTTATTCAGGCAGGAAAGTTTGATGAATTGCAATTGATCTGCAACAGGTTCGGTATTTCTAACCATGGTAATGGTGTCAACGATGGCTACGTGAAATCTAGGGCAATGGATAAGTCTATCCAATTTCAAGCCAATCAGGTGGAAGCTCCCGTCATGCCAGACGTGAGTGGACTTGCCTTGAGGGATGCCTTATATGTACTGGAAAATAAAGGGCTAAGGGTAATCTATCAAGGTAAAGGAAGGGTGAAAAATCAGTCTATTTCCCCGGGTTCACCTATTCAGCAAAATAATGTGATCAATTTGATTTTAGGATAAATGAAAGTGTTAAAAGACATATTGTATAAAGTATCGCTGGTTTCCACCGTGGGTGACATGGATAGGGAAGTCAGTGAACTTGTCTTTGATAGCCGCAAGGTGACACTTCATGCTGCCTTTGTAGCTGTGAAAGGTACTCAGGTAGATGGTCATGAATTCATTCAGACCGCAATTGATAAAGGGGCGACCACAATTGTTTGTGAACAGTTACCTGATGCTTTATTAGAGCATATTACTTATGTACAGGTTTCAGACTCTTCAATAGCCTTAGGAGTCATGGCTGCCAATTATTTCGAAAATCCATCTGAAAGGCTGAAGCTAGTGGCGGTTACTGGTACCAATGGTAAGACCAGTACCGTCACGCTTCTGTTTCAGTTGTTTGTGGAAATGGGATATCAAGTGGGCTTACTTTCTACCGTAGAAAATAAGATCAATGAAGAAGTGATTCCTTCCACACATACTACTCCTGACGCCATTTCCATTCAATCTCTTTTAAGGAAAATGGTGGATAGGGGATGCACGCATTGTTTTATGGAAGCATCTTCCCACGCAATTGTGCAGGGAAGGACTGTAGGACTTTTGATCACAGGTGCGGTTTTTACCAATATTTCGCACGATCACCTTGATTACCACGGCAATTTTGATGAATACATCAAAGCCAAAAAAAGACTCTTCGATGTATTGCCCAAATCAGCATTTGCCCTGGTCAATGCGGATGATAAAAGGGGTTTGGTGATGTTGCAAAATTGCAAAGCAACGCATCAGACTTTTGGATTAAGATATCCTGCAGATTTCAAAGCAAAGGTACTTTCGAACACCATAGAAGGACTTGAATTGGATGTCAATAACCGTCAGATTTGGTTTAGGATGATAGGAGAATTCAATGCTTATAACCTAATGGCTGTCTTTGGTACTGCAGTATTACTTGGTGAGGAAGAGGAAGAAGTATTGATGCAATTATCCAAAGTGCAGGGTGCTCAAGGAAGGTTTGACAAAATTTCCATAGCAGGAGTAACGGCAATTGTGGACTATGCCCACACACCCGATGCACTGGAAAATGTTTTGAAGACTATCGATGGGGTAAGAACAGGTGGAGAACAGGTCATTACGTTGATTGGCTGTGGTGGAAACAGAGACAGAACCAAAAGACCAATAATGGCTAAAATTGCCACCAGATATAGCGATAAAGTTATCCTTACTTCAGACAACCCAAGGGATGAAGAGCCAATGGCCATTCTCAGGGAAATGGAAGTAGGAGTGAATCCAGTCGATTTCAAAAAGACCATGATTATAGAGGACAGGAGAGAGGCCATTAAAACCGCGGTAATTATAGCTAAAAAAGGTGATATCATCTTGGTAGCAGGTAAGGGTCATGAAACTTACCAAGAAATTAAAGGGGTAAAACACCCATTTGATGACAGGGCAGTAGTAAGAGAAATGCTTAATCTTTTGAACAAGGAATAATATGTTATATCCGATTTTTGATTATTTGGACAGTGTGATGGATATACCTGGTACAGGTGTGTTCCGCTATATCTCCTTCAGGGCAGGTATGGCTGCGCTATTGTCCTTGATCATCACGGTTACTTTTGGTAAAAATATCATCGACTGGATCCGCTCCATGCAGATTGGCGAAACGGTTAGAGATTTAGGTTTGGCTGGTCAGCAGGAGAAAAAAGGGACCCCAACCATGGGCGGCTTGATGATTATGGCCGGGATTATCATCCCAACTTTGCTTTTTGCCAATGTCAACAATATCTACATCATTTTATTGCTGATTACTACTGTATGGTTAGGGACCATAGGCTTTGTGGATGATTATATCAAAGTCTTTAGAAAAAATAAAGATGGACTTGCAGGAAGGTTTAAGATCGTTGGTCAAATCACCATTGGGGTAATAGTTGGTGCAACCTTATATTTCCATGAAGGTGTGGTGGTCAGGGAATTTACAAATCCGGTATCTATAGAAGAAGGGGTAGTAGAAACTCCGGCTTACAGGGATGTGAAAGTGGCCAAAACCACTATTCCATTCATGAAAAACAATGAATTGAACTACGAGTCTTTCCTTGGATTCCTAGGCGAGAGTGCTACACCTGTTTTATATATCTTGTTGGTGACCTTTATAATCACAGCAGTATCTAATGGTGCAAATATCACGGATGGCATTGATGGCTTGGCAGCAGGCTCATCGGCCATCATAGGCTTAACGATAGCCATATTTGCATACATATCAGGTAATGCCATTTTCTCACAGTATTTAAATGTGTTTTTCATACCCAACTCAGGAGAGTTGGTGATTTTCTGTGCCGCTTTTGTAGGAGCCTGTGTAGGATTTCTTTGGTACAATGCCTATCCGGCTCAGGTTTTTATGGGGGATACCGGAAGTCTGATGTTGGGCGGTGTTATAGCAGTACTTTCTCTGACTTTGAGAAAAGAATTGTTGATCCCTATTCTCTGTGGTGTATTCTTGATTGAATTACTGTCAGTGATCACACAGGTAAGTTATTTCAAGTATACAAAAAAGAAATATGGTGAAGGTCGAAGGGTTTTCCTGATGTCTCCCTTACACCATCATTATCAGAAAAAGAATATACATGAATCCAAGATTGTAGTGAGGTTTTGGATCATGGGAATATTGTTGGCAATCATCACCTTGGCCACCTTGAAATTGAGATAAATGGAAAAGAGGATAGTCATATTGGGCGCAGGCGAAAGTGGAGTGGGAGCAGCATTGCTCGCGCAACAGCAAGGCTATGCCGTGTGGGTATCTGATAAAGGTCAAATCAGTGCAGACAGAAAAAAACTGCTCATTGAAAAAGGGATTGGTTTTGAAGAAGGAGGCCATTCTGAGCATGAGGTTTTGAACACTGCCGAAATTGTGAAAAGTCCCGGGATACCATTGACTGCTCCTATTGTGCGGAGGGCATTGGATAAGGGGATTGGGATTATTGATGAGCTGGAATTTGCCAGTAGATACTCCAAAGGTAAGGTGATAGGAATCACTGGTACCAATGGCAAGACGACTACCACGCTTTTGACCTATCACCTGCTTCAAAAGGAAGGGTTGAATGTAGGACTGGCCGGAAATGTAGGTCAAAGCTGGGCAGCTCAGTTGGTAGATGGGGATAAAGACTGGTGGGTAATAGAGATGAGTAGCTTTCAAATCGACGGGTTCAAAACACTCAAACCTCATATCGGAATATTGACCAATATCACACCGGACCACTTGGACCGGTATGACTATAAAATTGAAAATTACATCGCTTCGAAGCTTTCCCTTTTCAAACTAATGGGGAGTAATGATGCAGTCATCTTTTACCAAGACGATAAGTTGACACAGCAAGGAATGGAAAGGATCAACCTGGTAGCTACACCATATCCGGTGTCAATGGGATCATCTCAAAGAAGAGGTGGATACTACGATGGCAATAAAATGGACTTGAGGTCACCGGGAAGAAAGCTTGAAATTGACCCCAAGGACATCGTATTGAAGGGCAAGCACAATGCTTTGAATACCATGATGGCGTCTTTGGCAGCAATGCTGGCAGGTGTATCTGACAATATGATTCATCAAGGCCTGGCAGATTTTAAAAATGCCGCTCATAGAATGCAAGAAGTTGCTGAAATATCGGGAGTAAGATTTATCAATGACAGCAAAGGTACCAACATAGATGCGACCAAGTTTGCGCTGGATAGCTTTAGCCAACCTGTGATTTGGATAGCCGGGGGGGTTGATAAAGGAAATGACTATTCCATGATTGAGCCATTGGTAAAGGGTAAAATTAAGGCTCTGATCTGTTTGGGAAAAGAAAATGGAAAGCTGAAAAATGCTTTTAAAGGGAAAATAATGGAAATCAGAGAAACCCAATCTATTGCTGAAGCAGTGAACTGGGGTTTGAAATTAGGTGAGCAGGGAGATGTTGTTTTGCTATCTCCGGCTTGTGCGAGTTTTGATTTGTTTCAAAACTATGAAGATAGAGGAAGGCAGTTTGTGGCTGCGGTAGAAGAATTAAAAAAAGTAGGAAAATGATTACAGCACTGAAATCATGGATCGATAGACACCTTAAAGGAGACCCTATTATTTGGGGGATCGTGATTGTGCTGTCTATTATTAGTATTCTGGTGGTGTATTCTGCCACCGGTTCTCTAGCTTATAAATACAAGGGAGGGAATACGGAAAAATACCTTTTTGATCATTCCATGATGGTTTTTGCAGGTCTTATTGTGATGTGGGCTGCGCATAAAGTGCCTTACAAATGGTATGGTTTGATAGGAAGGTTGTTGTTATTGCTTTCTATACCTCTATTGGTTTTTACTTACTTTTTTGGGACTAATATCAATGAAGCGAACAGGTGGATTACCATACCTATTATTAATAAAGCTATACAACCTTCGGATATTGCAAAGTTGGCGTTGATTGCCACATTGGCAAGTCTATTGGCCAAACGACAAAAGAGTATAGAAGAGTTGAAGAAGTCATTTCTTCCAATCATTATAGTTATAGGGATTATTTGTATGTTGATTGGGCTTGCAAACATGTCCACTGCTGTGCTTCTACTCTTCACTTGTTTCCTCTTGATGTTTATCGGAAGGGTACCAGGTAAGTATTTGGTTATGTGTGTACTTTTTGGCACAATGTTCATAACAGCTTCCGCCTTGATGGGGCAACGTGGATCCACATTCTTTTCCAGGGTGGAAAGTTTTTTTGACGAAAAAGAAACTCAGTATCAAGTAGAACAATCATATATAGCAATATCCACTGGTGGCATTACGGGAAAAGGTCCAGGTAATTCAGAGCAACGGAACTCTTTACCACATCCTTATTCAGATTTTATATATGCCATTATCATCGAAGAATATGGATTGATAGGAGGAGGGGTAGTACTGTTTCTGTACTTGGCATTGCTTTACAGAGGAATGAGAATAGTCGCTACCTCTACCAAGCCATTTGGAGGATTGCTTTCCGCAGGGCTAAGCTTTGCATTAGTCCTTCAGGCGATGGTCAATATGGGTGTTGCAGTGGGAGTTGGTCCAGTTACGGGTTTGCCTTTACCCTTGCTAAGTATGGGAGGTACATCTCTGGTGTTTACCGGATTTTCTCTTGGTATTATCCTCAGTGTAAGCAGGGGTGACCATGTAGATTCAATAGAAACAGGTACAGAAGGAAATAAACCAAGAAAAGCATTTCAGACAGCATAAAAAGTGAAGAAAGAAGACAGAACATATAGAATCATGATCAGCGGAGGAGGTACAGGAGGCCACATCTATCCAGCAATTGCTATTGCCAATGCCTGGAAAGAAAAGCATCCTGGGGCAGAGATTCTATTTGTGGGAGCGGAAGGTAAAATGGAAATGCAAAAAGTGCCTGAGGCTGGATATAAAATTGAAGGGCTTACCGTGGCAGGACTCCAGAGAAGCTTGAGCCTTTCCAATTTGAGTTTTCCTTTCAAATTACTGAAAAGTATTAATAAGTCTAAGAAGCTACTTAAGGACTTCCAGCCGGAAGCTGTGGTTGGAGTCGGTGGCTATGCCAGTGGGCCTTTGCTTTATGTGGCGCAAGGACGCGGTATTCCGACATTGCTCCAAGAGCAAAACTCTTATGCCGGACTTACCAATAAGTTATTGGCCAAAAAGGCAAATGCCATTTGCGTGGCCTATCCGGGAATGGATAAGTTTTTCCCCAAAAGTAAAATCAAATTAACAGGAAACCCTGTCAGAAAAGACATTCTAAATCTTAAAGGAAAGAGAGAAAAAGGGCTTGACCACTTTGGTTTGGACAGAAACAGAAAAGTCCTATTGGTTTTGGGAGGAAGCTTAGGTGCCCGGACCATTAATCAGGCCCTTTTGGCTGATATGGAAGCATTAGAGAACTCAGGTTATCAAGTGCTTTGGCAATGTGGGAAATTCTATTTTTCAGAGATGAAGGATAAAGTCTCTCTATCAAGCCTTCAGCATATTCACGTCAGAGAATTTATTAAAGAAATGGACTTGGCTTATGCAGCTGCAGATGTGGTAGTATCGAGGGCTGGAGCACTTTCAGTGTCAGAACTTAGTCTGGTGGGGAAACCTGTAATATTTATACCCTCACCAAATGTGGCAGAGGATCATCAGACCAAGAACGCCTTGGCCTATGTGAATCGAGATGCTGCGATTTTGCTGAAAGACAGTGAAGCTGTGGGCAAAGTGAAAAACACATTGGACTCGCTTTTTGCAGAAGTGGGGAAAGCCAAGGAAATCGGTGAAAATATGAAGAGCATGGCCAAGTCAAACGCGGCCGAAGAAATAATACAGGCATTGGATGATATCATTGCATGAATCTGAAAAAACTACATAGCGTCCACTTCTTAGGTATAGGAGGAATAGGCATGAGTGCTTTGGCAAGGTGGTTTAACCATGTTGGAGTAAATGTGTCAGGCTATGACCGTACGCCTTCCTCATTGACTGCTTTGTTGGAGAAAGAGGGTATGGAGATTTCCTATGAAGATTCACAATCAAGTATTCCTTTGAAAGTAAAAGAGGATGCAGCTAGTACCCTTATCGTTTGGACACCAGCTATTCCTGAGAATTCCGTGCAATTAAATTATTTCCGGGAAAACGGGTATAATCTTCATAAGCGGGCGGCTGTACTTGGAATGATTACCAAAGATATGCCTACGATAGCAGTAGCAGGGACGCATGGTAAGACGACTTCATCCAGTATGATTGCTCATATCTTAAAGCAGTCTGGAAAGAATGTAGCTGCCTTTTTGGGTGGAGTTACACAAAATTATCAGAGTAATCTCATCCTTCATGATGAGTCAAAAGATGTCTCAACCGTAGTAGTGGAGGCAGATGAGTTTGACAGGTCCTTTCTTCATCTGCACCCTGATGTAGTGGTGCTTACCAGTGTGGATCCGGATCATTTGGATATATACGGAGATGATGTTCATATGCTTGAAGGCTTCAGGGATTTTGTAAACCTTATTGCAGAAAAAGGTAAGCTCTACATTCAGTATAATGCCTTTCATAAACTCGGGTCAACAAAAAAGTCTCTAAAAGTCCTTCCATATGGGATAAATGGAGGTAAAGTGAAAGCGGTAAATATTAGAGCTAAAGTAGCCTCTTTTTATTTTGATTATGAAGATGGGAAAAAGGAAATCAAGGATATTCAATTAAAGATGCCGGGCTTTCACAATGTAGAAAATATCCTTCCGGCAATATCTATTGCTTTGAGCATGGGCATAGAGCCCAAAAAAATCAAAGAGGCTGTAGAAAGCTACAAAGGCGTAAAAAGGAGATTTGAAATTTGGGTACAGGAAAAGGGTAAGGTCTACATTGATGACTATGCACATCATCCGGAAGAAATCAGAGCTTTCTTAAGTTCTGTTCGAGCCATGTATCCTCAAAACAGGTTGACCGCAATATTTCAGCCCCACTTATATACGAGGACTCGTGATTTTGCAAAAGGGTTTTCAGAAAGCCTTTCATTGGCGGATGAGGTGATTTTGCTGGATATCTATCCAGCTAGAGAACTTCCAATAGAAGGAGTGACAGCCTCAATTCTGCTGGAAGATATAGCAGTAAAGAAAAAAAGTCTGCAGTCAAAAGAAGGTTTGCTTGACTATTTGAATACAAACCGACCTGAGGTACTTGTTACCATAGGTGCGGGGGACATTGATAGATTGGTTGAGCCAATTGCAAATTGGATGAGAAGCTATGAAAACTAGACTGAAAAAAACTATAGGTGTAAGCATTCTTCTACTGATACTGGTGGCATTCATTGGTTTTGTAGAAAAAAAGCATGCTGAGCGGAAGTTTGCTGAAATAGAAGTATTCATCAAGGGAGTGGCAGACGTGTATTTCGTGGAGGATAAGGAGATACTTGAAAGTCTTAAAGCTGAATTCCCTTTGTTGGAAAAGGGAGTGTCTTTTTCAGAGATTAATCTCAATCACTTGGAAAGGAAAGTGGAGTCACATCCCTTCGTCAAGAATGCGGAAGTATTCTCAGATCAAAAAGGAAATATCAGAATCGATATAGAGCAGCATATACCAATGGCGAGAATAGTAAGGTCCAGGGCTGCAGACGGCTATATTTCTACCGAAGGGTTAATCTTGCCTACTTCTCCGAGGTACACCACCAGGGTTTTGGTCCTTCAAGGGGCATACTCTGAATCATTACTAGAGGAAAAAGACCTCTCAGAATCCCATAAAGCACTTATGGAGTTACTCAACTTCATCCATGGAGATAAGTTTTGGAGTGCACAATTGACAGAATTGGAAATAGAAAAAGAGTCAGATATAAAAATGCATCAACAAGTGGGAAGGCAGGTGATAGAGTTCGGTGATGCAGGTGAATTGGAAGAGAAGTTTAAAAAAATCAACCTGTTCTATGAAAATATTCTACCTGTCAAGGGGTGGAATGCATACAGCCGGGTTAATGTAAAATATAAAGGTCAGATTGTTTGTGAATAATTGATGATGCTATGGAAAACGACAAATTTATTGTAGGACTGGATATTGGAACTACCAAAATCTGTGCGATTGTTGGACGGAAAAATGAGTTCAATAAACTGGAGGTTTTGGGAGTAGGTAAAGCTGTTTCTGACGGGGTAATCCGTGGAATAGTAACCAATATTGACAAGACCGTCAATGCCATTCAAAAGGCAGTAAGCGACGCTTCGGATATGGCTGAAGTGGATATTGCGAATGTAATCGTAGGTATAGCAGGGCAGCATATCAGGAGCTCTGTCCATCATGGAGGTATCATGTGTAATCCTCAACAAGGTGAAATTACTATAGAGGATGTAAGAAGACTTTCAAACGATATGGAAAATATCGTTGTCCCTCCAGGCAATACGATCATTCACGTAATGCCACAGGACTATACAGTAGATTATGAAGATGGGATCAAAGACCCTGTCGGAATGTCCGGTTGCAAACTAGAAGCTGATTTCCATATCATTACTGCACAATCTACAGCAATAAGCAACATCAATCGCTGCATCAAGCGGGCTGATCTTATTTCCAAGGACCTTATTTTGGAACCACTGGCGAGTTCCCTTTCTGTTCTCAGTGAGGAGGACAAGGAAGCTGGAGTTTGTTTGGTAGACATCGGTGGAGGCACCACTGATATCGCCATTTTCCATGACAACATCATCAGGCATACAGCAGTGATCCCGTTGGGAGGAAATATCATCACAACCGATATAAAAGAGGGCTGTATGGTACTTTATCATCAGGCAGAATTGCTAAAAACCAAATTTGGGAAGGCGATTTCAGAAGAAGCCAATCCAAACGAAATTGTTTCGATTCCCGGCTTGAGAAATAGACCTCCTAAGGAAATATCCATCAAAAATCTGGCTTCCATTATTCAGGCAAGAATGGAAGAAATTATAGAGCATGTTCAAAATGAGCTTGTCGCAAGTGGTCATTACAAAAAGCTTGCAGGCGGTATCGTATTGACAGGCGGTGGTTCATTGCTTTCAGGCGTAGCCCAGCTTTTTGAGTACATGACCGGACTTGATACCAGAATAGGATACCCAAATGAGCATTTGGGGAAATGCAAGGTCGATGAGATCAAGAGTCCCATGTATGCCACTTCGGTTGGATTGGTATTGGCAGGGTTCAAATCTCTCGATGAAAGAGAAGATACTTACAAACAAAGGTCTGAGAAAGAAGGTCCGAAGGCACAGGTTAAAACGCAGAGGAAGGATTTTGGTACCAGAATTTTCTCAGACATTAAAAACAGACTTAAAGATATGATCTCAGATGATATCCATGAAGATAATAATTACTAGGGCTTATCATATTGGGGGAGGTGCAAGGCATTGCTTTTCACTTCCCTAAAAATTTAAACATCGAAAATCATTATTCACCAACATATTAATTAAATGTCAGATAACATGAAAGATTACAAGTTTGATCTTCCAAAAAACCAGAAATCCATCATTAAGGTGATCGGAGTAGGAGGTGGCGGTTCTAATGCCGTGAACCACATGTACAACCAAGGTATTAAGGACGTAGAGTTCGTGGTCGTCAATACTGACGCCCAAGCACTCAAAAGCAGTCCAGTACCATTAAGGCTACAGTTGGGTGCCAACCTGACGGAAGGTTTAGGAGCCGGTGCCAACCCTGAAAAAGGGAAAAACGCTGCTTTGGAAAGTAAGGAAGATATCAGAGAGTTGCTGTCGGATAATACCAAAATGGTATTTATCACAGCGGGTATGGGAGGAGGAACCGGGACAGGTGCCGCTCCGGTAATTGCAAAAATTGCCAAAGATATGGACATCCTTACTGTAGGCATTGTTACTGCTCCATTTGTATTTGAAGGCAGGAAGAAGATGCAATCAGCACAGCTTGGAATTGAGTCTCTTAGAGAAAACTGTGATACAGTACTCGTGATTCTAAATGATAAATTGCGGGAGATTTATGGCAATCTTGCCATCCGCTCTGCATTTGCCAAAGCGGATAATGTATTGAGCACAGCTGCCAAATCCATAGCTGAAATTATCACTGTTCATCAAGATGTCAATGTGGATTTTGAGGATGTGAAGACGGTTATGAAAGATGCGGGTGCTGCGGTAATGGGTTCTGCTACAGAAGAAGGAGAAGGTCGTGCCATTAGGGCTGCTGAAAAAGCAATTGCTTCTCCATTGCTCAACAATGTAGATATCAAAGGAGCTCAAAAGATTCTTCTTTCCATCATGTCAGGAGAAGATGATGAACTTTCCATGGATGAGCTAAGTGAAATCACTGAATATATCCAAGAAAGAGCAGGCGAAGATGCAGAGGTAATTTTTGGTCAAGGTATTGATCAAGACCTGAATAAAGGTATAAGGGTTACTGTAATTGCTACTGGTTTTGAAATGGATAAATTGACTGGCTCTATTGCTACCAAAAAAGAAACAGTTGCTGAAGCGGTTGTTAAAGAGTCGGAAGAGGAAGAAAAGCAAATAAAGGTTATAGATCTCGAATCAGGAAAAACTTCCAACGTGGAGGAAAAAACTGTCGGGCAGTCCTATACTTTTACTTTTCAAAGGCCAATTCCTGCTGCAAATGAAACTCCTTCCAAAAGTGAGGCTGTAGTGAAATCTGTTGAAAAAGAACAGGAGGTTGAAAATAAGCCTATTGAAATAGAAGAGGCAGAGGAAAGTCATGATTTTGAAATCATCTCTGCTGAAGAGCAGAAGTCAGATGAGAAGGTTATCTATACCTTAGAAGAGGAAGAAGAAAAAGCCCCTGAATTACCAAAAGTTGAGGCCAAGGAAGAAAAGCCTGTTTATGGGAATGATTATTATGAGCAAATAAGGCAAAAAGCGATTCAAAAGGCCTATGAAAGGTTTGAGAAGTTGAAAAACATGAGAACTAACCATAGCCAAAACTCAGAGGATTTCAAAGAAAAGTTGGAAACTCCTGCTTTTGTAAGAAAGCAAGTCAAGCTTTCTGACGTTCAGCATAGCTCAGAAAGGAGTCTCTCAAGATTCAACTTAACGGACGAAAATGAGTTTTTGAAAAACAATAAGTTTTTACATGATAATGTTGATTGACCGTTAAAAGTCAATCAACATTTCAGCTTGGGATTGAAGTAATTCCATGTACAGCCTGTTGGTGAGCAGGTTATCTGATATGTTGTCTTCTATCTTAGCCAATTTTGGTTTGAGGGCAAGTACATGCATCCCAAGGTAATGGAAGATGTCGGTGAGGTGGCTCAAAGCGATGCCACCCCCGCCTATTCCAGACGAAAGTCCTATCATTGCACACTTTTTATTCCTAAAAGCATTGGGATACGTCATCCCATCAATGAATGCTTTTAATATTCCCGGAAAAGAGCCATTGTATTCAGGTACAATGAAAACAAACTTGCTGCCTTCCTTCACTTTTTGATGAAATTCATTGAACAGAAGGTTTTTCCCATTGTTTTCATATAGGGCAGAAAAAACAAAGTCTTTTGGCAAATCTTCTAAATTCAGTATTTCAGCATCAGCACCCAGCTTTTTCAGATTACCCTGATAGATTAATGCTAATTTGTACGAAAGCGAGTTTTTACGGTTAGTACCTACTATTATCTTTACCATCTAAAAGAAATTCTTGATTATTGCAGCTAAACTACAATCAGGTTTGCTTTTTAGTTTCGTATCTGAAATAAATATTTACAATAGGTTATATATTATTGCTAGAATTAAAATCAAATTTCATGAGACAAGAACCAACTATAAGTTATTTAGATCAAATCTATCATGCGGTCAACGATATTTCAGGGAAGTATTCCAAACCAATAGAAGTAGGTATCATCCTAGGTACTGGTTTGGGGCAACTGATCCAGCATATAGAAATTGAAATGGAAATTCCATACAATGAGATTCCGTACTTCCCAATATCAACTGTTGAAAGCCATAAGGGAAGGTTGATTTTTGGAAAACTTTCAGGTAAGTCAGTAGTTGCGATGCAGGGGAGATTCCATTATTACGAGGGCTACTCGATGAAAGAAGTTACATTTCCGGTGCGGGTGATGAAAAAACTGGGCGTTCAACATCTTTTTGTTTCGAATGCTGCAGGAGGGCTAAATCCTGATTTTCAGATCGGTCAGTTGATGGTGATCAATGACCATATCGATCTTTTTCCTGAAAACCCCTTAAGAGGAAAAAATCTGGATGATTTCGGAGTGAGGTTTCCAGATATGTCAGAGCCTTATGCATTAGATTTGGTGGAGAAAGCAATGCAAATTGCGAAGGAAAACTCCTTAACTGTTCATCAGGGTGTGTATGCAGCAGTGCAGGGTCCCAACCTGGAGACACGTGCAGAATACAAATACCTTTGGAAAATAGGGGCAGATGCCATTGGAATGAGCACCATACCAGAGGTGATAGTCGCCCGACAAATGGACCTGCCTGTATTTGCTATTTCTGCAATCACGGACCTCTGCTCTCCTGGAAATATTAAAAAAGTCAAAATTGAAGAAGTACTTGCAGCAGCTGCTCAGGCAGAACCTGGCATGGGATTGATCATAAAAGAACTTATCAAGTCGCTGTAGTATAAAGTTATGCAAAAGAATCAAGTATCATACACTGATAAAATCAGAGCTGCAAGTGAATTTCTACTTCAAAACGTCGAAGGTAATGCAGAAATAGGAATCATTCTTGGATCCGGTTTGGGTAGGTTGATGGGAGAGGTAGAAGTTATCAAAAGCTTTCCTTATGCAGAGATTCCGTTTTTCCCCACTACTACAGTAGAAGGGCACTCGGGAGAACTTGTTTTAGGGATTCTTCAAGGGAAGCTAATCTGGTGTATGAATGGGAGGTTTCATTACTATGAAGGCTATGCGATGTCAGAGGTAGTTTTTCCAATTAGGGTGTTATATTCTTTGGGAGTGAAAAACCTGATTGTGACCAATGCCGCTGGAGGCCTCAATCCCGATTTTCAAGTAGGTGACTTAATGTTGATAGAAGATGTGATCAACCTCTTCCCTGATAATCCTCTAAGAGGGGTGAACTATGATCAATTAGGTCCTAGATTTCCAGATATGTCTGAACCCTTATCTGAAGAATGGGTGAGACGAGCAAACCAAGAGGCATACAATTTAAAGATAGTCCTGCAGAAAGGTGTATATGCAGGTGTTCCAGGTCCAAAATTGGAATCAAAAGCGGAAGTGAAGTACCTCAGATTTATTGGTGCTGATGCTGTGGGGATGAGTACTGTTCCGGAAGTCATTGCAGCACATCATATGGGAATAAAGGTTTTGGCTATTTCTGTCATCACCAATGAAAGTATTCCGAAAGTTTATAAAGAATTCACACATGATGATGTTGTAGATGTGGCTAACAAGGCAGGTGGAAAGTTGGTTAAGCTGATAAAATCTATTTTGAACTGAAAAATAATGAAATAAAAAAGGGAGCCTCTATCAGCTGATAGAGGCTCCCTTTTTTACAAAATCATCTCAGGTTAAACCGTCATGATTTCAGCTTCTTTTTTGACCAAAAGCTCATCAATTTTTGAGGAGTACTGATCAGTGAGTTTTTGGACTGTATCTTCAGCTCTTTTTATGTCATCTTCAGAAGTTCCGTCTTTTTGAAGCTTTTTTAGTGATTCGTTGGTATCCTTTCTGATGGTTCTAACAGAGATTTTTCCAGATTCACATTCTTGTTTAGCTTGTTTAACAAGGTTTCTCCTTCTTTCTTCCGTTAAGGGAGGAATGGTTAAAATGATGATTTCACCGTTGTTTTGTGGAGCCAGACCAAGATCTGAATTGATGATTGCTTTTTCTATTTCTGAGATCAGATTTTTCTCCCAAGGTTTGATTGTCAAAGTGCGCGCATCTGGAGTAGTCACTGATGCAATTTGTTGCAATGGTGTCGGGGCACCATAATAAGAAACCATTACGCCATCCAAAAGATTTGGCATTGCTTTTCCAGCGCGTATTTTGACCAATTCTCCTGCAGTGTGATCCACTGCTTTTTGCATAAGTTCTTTTGCTTCTTCCAGGTAAAGTTGAATTTCTTCCATGTCTTGTAGATTCTGGATTAATTTGAAGTGATTAATGTTCCTATTTCTTCTCCGGCAATAATTTTCTCAAGGTTGCCGGATTTATTCATATCAAATACCACGATAGGAAGGTTGTTTTCCTGACATAGGGTAAATGCTGTCATATCCATTATATTGAGGTTTTTTTGATAAGCTTCCTGAAAAGACAAGGTGCTGTATTTCTTTGCATTCTTATCCTTTTCAGGGTCAGCAGTATAGACACCATCAACTCTTGTTCCTTTCAAAACCACATCTGCCTCTATTTCAATAGCTCTTAAGCTTGCAGTTGAATCTGTAGTGAAATATGGGTTACCAATACCGGCGCCGAATATCACAATCCTTCCTTTTTCAAGGTGTCTTATTGCTCTTCTCCTGATGAAAGGCTCACAAACACTTTCCACTTTTATACCAGACATCAATCTTGTGTACATTCCGTCTTGTTCCAATGCGCTCTGCAAAGCCATAGCATTGATCAGAGTGGCAAGCATGCCCATATAATCACCCTGTACCCTGTCTATCCCTGTTTTTTCGGCTTGTACACCCCTGAAAATATTTCCGCCTCCGATTACTATAGCTACTTCTACACCGAGGTCTTTTACTTTTTTTATTTCATGGGCGTACTGTTGAAGCCTGTTGGAGTCAATCCCATAATTCTTCTCTCCCATAAGGGCTTCTCCACTCAGCTTCAATAAGATCCTATTGTATTTCATTACGATTTTTTGGTAAAAAGGAAGGTTACTGGTTTTATTTATATCTTATAAATCTGCCAAATATAAAGCCTTATAATAGAAAACTAAATATGGGGAAGGTTAAAATTGGATCAAGACTTGATTTTTCTCCACGCTCTGTCCTTTCTTGATTTTGATAGTTTGTACTATGCCGTCTCCGGGTGATTTTAAAATATTCTCCATTTTCATTGCCTCAAGGATTAATACCGGATCGCCTTTTTTGACTTCATCACCTTCTTTTACCTTGATATCAAAAATCAAACCTGGCATGGGAGCTTTGATGTCCTTGACAGCATTGGAAGCCATCATGTTCATTCCGAGTTTTTCCAGCAAAAGGTCAAATTTATCCTTGAGTTTGATTTCGCAGGATTTGTTATTGAGTTTTAAGATAACGGTTTTGCTATCCTTGTCGATACTGACCAATTCGAGGTTAAAAGAGTTGTTTTCGAAAATCACACTATAGTGATTTTCGCCTGTTTTGGTGATGTCCCAATTTAAAATTGTGTCATTTACTTTGATCGAGGCTGCTGATTTTTCGACCTCAAAAACTGAATTATTGATGCTTACTGAATACATTTGCTTTATTTTGCGCCTAATATACGATTAATCTTAAAATCATTTTAATGAGAATGAATAAAAGCAAACCCATCTTAGCCTTCATTTTCCTCTTGATTTGGTCTTGCCAGTCAAATAGGGTTGCTATAGAAAACAAGGAGCCATCATCAGTTTACAACAGTGAAACAGTACTTTCAGAAGAGACTGATAAAAGCAAGCTGGTCAAGAAGCTCGAAAGAAAAATCTCTGAATACCAGGGGTCAGCGCAAAGGGATTTTGATCTTTTGCACACATCTTTGGATCTCAGTTTTGACTTTGAAAACGAGTGGGTTATAGGAGAAGCCATGCTTACCCTCAAACCTTATTTTTTCTCTCAGAAAACTATAGTACTCGATGCCAAAGATTTTGAAATCCATGGAGTAGCTCTTGTGGATGAAGCAGGGAAAAATGATCTGAATTTTCAATATGACACACAAAAACTAACTGTTTACCTCCCTGAGGAATTCTCATTAAAAGATACATTGACGGTCAATATCAGGTACACAGCTATGCCAAATGAAAATTCGGGTTCAGGTAGCGCGGCAATTACAGACCGTAAAGGTTTGTATTTTATCAATTCAGATGGTGAAGAAAATAAGCCTACTCAAATTTGGACTCAGGGCGAAACGGAGCATAATTCGAAATGGGTTCCTACTTTCGACAGACCGAATGAGCGTGCGACTCATGATATCAAATTGACTGTAGAGGAGAAATTTAGAACGATCAGTAATGGAGCTTTGATTGCCTCAACCGCTAATGGAGATGGTACAAGAACTGATCATTGGGAAATGAATTTACCACATGCACCATACCTTATGGCTGTGGTCGTTGGCGAATTTGTGGAAATTGAGGACTCTTGGGAAGATATTCAAGTTAATTACTATGTAGAGGAGAAATATGCCGAGGGAGCGAAGACAGTCTTCAAACACACACCGGAGATGATCGGCTTCTTTTCAGATTTGTTGGGTGTAAAATATCCTTGGCAGAAATATGATCAAGTAGTGGTGCGGGATTTTGTGTCAGGAGCTATGGAAAACACTACCATTTCTGTTTTTATGGAAGAGCTTAATCTGGATGAAAGGGCGGCAATAGATTCGGAGTGGGATGGAATTATTGCTCATGAACTGTTTCATCAATGGTTTGGCAATTATGTAACCAATGAATCATGGTCGAACCTTACCTTGAACGAAGCTTTTGCCAACTATTCTGAATACCTGTGGTATGACTACAAAGAAGGAAGTGATGAAGCTGACTTGCATCATGTTTCTGAAATGGAGCAGTATATGGCAGAAGCCTCAAGGAAGCAGGTTGATTTGATTAGGTTTTATTATGACGACCCGGAAGATATGTTCGATAGTCATTCATATGCCAAAGGAGGAAGAATTCTTCACATGCTTAGGAATCACCTTGGAGATTTAGCCTTCTTTGAATCCCTCAAGCATTATTTGACCAAACACGCTTTCCAGAGTGTGGAAGTCCATGATCTTAGGTTGGCTTTTGAAGAAGTGACCGGGATGGATTTAAATTGGTTTTTTAACCAGTGGTTTTTGGATTCTGGTCATCCAATTCTAGAATATGAAGTAGACTATAGTCAGCCTGATAACTTACTATTAACAGTTGCTCAAAGACAGGATTTCGAGACAACACCACTCTACAAGCTACCTTTTAAAGTCAGTTGGTATGTTGATGGGGAAAGAAAAGAAAAAGATTTTGTACTGGAAAAAGAGTGGCAACAATTCGCACTTGAAAATGAAACGCCAGTTTCGCTAATGTACTTCGACGAGAGAAAAGTTCTTCTTGCTGAAAAAAATTCTTTTAGAGGATTGGATCATTTTGTTAGACAATTTAATGAATCAG
>NZ_REBN01000021.1 GCF_007692705.1 Mongoliibacter sp. | reverse complement strand
AAAGGTTCATAAAGTTTCTTCAAATACACACAACCTAAAACCAGTTAAGCCGATCTTAGATCATTCCAAAGATGTGCTTATTGAAACATATAGAGCGCTCTCAAAGCTGGTGAAATCAGAAAAAGAAATTTCTCCAGCTGCAGAATGGATACTAGACAATTTTTATATCATCCAAGAACAGATTGTTCAAATCGGAATTGATTTCCCCAAAGCTTACCAGAAAAAAATCCCTATACTTGCCATAGGAGAGCATCAGGGACTACCCAGGGTCTATGAGATCGTGCTCAATATGCTTACACATACTGATAATGTCTTAGACAGCGAAGTCCTTCTCGAATACATTAAAAGTTACCAGCAGGAAGAAACACTAAAGTTGGGGGAACTTTGGGCCATTCCCATTATGATCCGTCTTTTTCTTATTCAAATCCTGGCCGAAAAAGCCTCGCGGATTTTAGAGCATAAGCATATCAAGAGTGAGGTTGAAAAATTCCTTCAAGCTGTTCAAAAAGAAGATTTTCAAGAACCTGGAGCTTTTTCACATGCCATTTCAGGCTGGGCAAAAGTCCATTCTGAAACATCAGGACTTTCTCATCTTCTGGAGTTGTTCAACCAACTTCAGTCAGCGGGTCTTCTCCATGAAGAACAAAAACGCTGGTTTGGTTACCATATCAATCAATATGAAACCACATTAGATGACGCCATGCGCTTGCAGGCTCAAAAACAATCCAGACTGCAGGTTAATATTCAAAATGCAGTGATTTCTTTAAGGAAAATTACAGAGACAGATTGGTCTGACTTTGTAGAGGACTGCTCCGTCATAGACAGTATTCTAAAACAGGATCCCTCCGGATATTATATGAAGATGGACTTCCTTACCAGAGACAGTTACCGGAGAGTCATTGAGAAAATCAGCAGGCATTCTAAACTGTCAGAAACTGAGGTATCAAACCATGCCCTGGAATTGGCAAAAGCTCAGGTGGAAACTGCTATAGAAGATTCAATAAATCCAGTTTTTGATAAAAACAAGGTGAAACAGCATATAGGATACTACCTGATAGGAGACGGATATCCTGAACTCATCAAAAAAACTGATTTTGCCATTCCAATCAGAGAAAGGATTCACAGAGCTTTTGAAGCTCACTTTTCTTTATACCTGATAACACTTTCAGTTTTCACACTTGGCTTTTTAGGGATATTATGGATGGCTACAGGAGTAATCAGCTATTCACCATTAGCCATCATTGCAGTTATTTTTATTGCTTTTTTTCCCGCTTTCGATTTATCCATAGCTGTTGTCAACAGGTTTTTCACGTTTTTTTTGCCTCCACGGGTGCTGCCCAAAATGAACTACAAAGACGATATTTCAGATGACTCCAGAACACTTGTGGTGGTTCCAACCTTATTTTCTTCTCCTGAGGATGCCTTACGGCAAATAGAAAATATTGAAATCCATTCCTTGGCAAATCCGGATTTGAGGCTTCAATTTGCAATCCTTTCGGATTTTGCTGATGCTGAAGAAAAGTATCAAAAAGAGGACAAAGCCATACTTGAAGCAGCCAAAAATGCCATCCGGGAGTTGAATGAGAAGTATTCATCTCACTACGGCAATAAATTTTTCATGCTTCACCGTGAGCGCTTATGGAATGAAACTGAAGGTGTATGGATGGGTTGGGAAAGAAAAAGAGGAAAGCTGGAAGAGCTGAACAATGTAATTTGCGATCCAAACTCAAAAAGTTCATTTGCTGTCTTTGCTGGTGACTTTATTGCTTCAGTAAGTATTATTCCAGTTCGGTTTGTCATTACACTGGATGCAGACACCAAGCTTCCTCCTGGGTCTGCGAAAAAGCTCATCAGTACCATCTCTCACCCACTCAATAGGGCCTTATATGATGATAGCAAAAAAAGAATCACAAAAGGATATTCTATCATACAGCCACGCATCTCCTTCTCTCCGGAATCAGCGGGAAAAACGTGGTTTTCAAAGATATTTTCAGGAAATGTGGGAATTGACCCCTATTCAGCTGCTGTGTCAGATATTTACCAGGATCTTTCAGGTGAAGCCATTTTTACCGGCAAAGGAATTTATGATGTCAGCGCATTTCACTGCGTTTTACATAACAGGTTTCCCGAAAATAGGATTCTTTCCCATGACCTTATCGAGAGTGCTTACCTGAGGACAGGTCTTGCTACAGACATTGAGGTTTTTGACGACTACCCAAGCACCTATGCCAATTTCACAAAAAGAAACCACCGCTGGACAAGAGGGGACTGGCAGATTGCGGCCTGGCTTTTACCAACTGTCCCAGCGCAGGAAGGAAGCTGTAAAAACCCTATTAATCTCCTTTCAAAATGGAAAATATTCGATAACCTTCGGAGGTCTTTGAACTTTCTGTTTCTGACCGTCTTCTTTGTCACTGGTATTTTTTGGTTACCCGGATCCGGATGGATATGGGCAGCGGCAGCTTTTGGAATTTTGGCTTTCCCCACTTATGTCAGCCTATCTAGTGATTTATTGAACAGACCGGCACGGGTAAGGTGGAAACTTCATATGGTAAAAGTCAAGGACACCCTAAAAATAAATACTGTCCAGGCTATTGCTACAATTATCATCTTACCCCACCAGGCATTTATCCAATTGGATGCAGTCTTTAGGACCTTATATCGCCTGACAATTTCGAAAAAAAAGTTACTGGAATGGACGGCCTTCTCCAATGTAGAACAAATTGGCTCTAATTCACAGAAAGCCTATTGGCGAAGCATGATCTTTCCAGTACTCTTAGGAGTAGGGGTATTTTTTACAGCCATGATCAAAGTCCCCCATTATTTATGGTTAGTAATTCCGTTTTTTCTATTGTGGTCGAGTTCACCTCTTTTTGTATGGTATATCAGCCAATCAATTCAAAAACGTAGGGAGAGTATTTCAGATGAGGAAAAGTTAAAACTCAGAATGTATGCCAGACGGACATGGTTTTATTTCGAGCGGTTTGTAAATGAGGATCATTACTGGCTTCCTCCTGACAATTATCAGGAAGATCCTCCCCTGCCTATTATAGAACGCACATCTCCGACCAATATTGGGCTGGCTTTGGTCTCCAACCAGACAGCTTTCAACATGGGCTACATTACACTTGGGGTATTGCTGGAAAGGCAGCAAAAATCCCTACAAGCTGTACGCTCTCTTGAAAAATATCACGGACATCTGTTCAACTGGTATGAAACAAGACTGGGCGAAGTTTTGAATCCCCGTTATATTTCCACAGTGGATT
>NZ_REBN01000064.1 GCF_007692705.1 Mongoliibacter sp. | reverse complement strand
GCCAATTGCGTAATAGGATTGGCACCGGCTTCTGCAATATGGTATCCTGAAATCGAAACCGAGTAAAAATTCCTCACACCATGATTGATAAAATACTGCTGAACATCGCCCATCAACCTAAGGGAAAATTCCGTGGAGAAAATACAGGTATTCTGCGCCTGATCTTCTTTCAGAATATCTGCTTGCACTGTACCTCTCACTTTGGTAAGGGTATCTGCTTTGATTTTAGCATAAACTTCAGGTTCTAGCACCTGATCACCAGAAACTCCTAATAGCATCAAGCCCAAACCGTCATTCCCTTCTGGAACCGTAGCATTGTAAGTAGGCTTATCACTTCCTTTTTCTTTATAGATCTGGTCAATCTTGGTCTTAACTTCTTCCTCCAGTCCATTTTCCTTGATGTACAATTCACACTGCTGATCTATGGCCGCATTCATAAAAAATGCTGTCATTGTAGCCGCAGGACCATTAATAGTCATGGAAACTGATGTTTTTGGATCAGCCAAGTTGAATCCAGAGTAAAGTTTCTTGGCATCATCCAAACAACAGATATTCACTCCGGAATTACCAATTTTACCATAAATATCCGGCCTATAATCGGGATCCTCTCCGTAAAGTGTCACAGAGTCAAATGCCGTTGACAGCCTTTTGGCGGGCATTCCTTTGGATACATAATGGAACCTCTTGTTGGTTCGCTCTGGGCCACCTTCACCGGCAAACATCCTTGTAGGATCCTCTCCTTCTCTTTTGAAGGGGAACACTCCTGCAGTGTAAGGAAATTCTCCAGGGACATTTTCCGTCAATCCCCATTTCAGTAAATCGCCCCATGCTTCAAATCTCGGCAAGGAAACCTTGGATATCTTAGACTGGGATAGTGATGTAGTGTAGGTCTGAACTTTGATTTCTTTGTCTCTTACCTTGAAAACATAAAAATCATCTTTATATTTTTGAGCCTTCTCAGGCCATTCTTCAAGCCATTTTTTATTTTTAGGATCCAATTCCAACTCTACCTCTTCATAAACCTCTTGAAGTTCTTTCGTAAGGCGATCTTTGTCTTCTACTTGGATACTTTCAATTGCTTCAATTGATTTTTTAATGCTGTAGAGCTTTTGGGCAACCTCTCTTTGCTCAGACACCCATTTATCATAGCCTCTATTGCTCTCAGAAATCTCTGACAAATATCTGGTTCTCGCAGGAGGAATAATGTAAATTTTTTCAGACATTTCCTTTGTGACCTCAAAAGAAGACTGTAGGTCTGTTCCTGTCTTTTCTACCAATTTATGGATAATCGCCCTGTAAAGATTATTCATACCTGGATCGTTAAACTGCGAAGCAATCGTTCCAAAAACAGGTATATCCTCATCTTTGATATCCCATAGGTTATGGTTTCGTTTGTATTGTTTTTTCACATCACGAATAGCATCCTGAGCTCCTCGCTTGTCAAACTTATTGAGCGCAATGATATCCGCAAAATCTAACATATCAATTTTTTCCAGTTGTGTAGCAGCACCATATTCCGGTGTCATCACATAAAGGGACATGTCAGAATGCTCAATTATTTCTGTATCAGATTGTCCAATTCCTGAGGTTTCCAGGATTATCAAATCAAAAGAAGCTGCCTTCATTACATCCACAGCATCCTGCACATATTTGGACAGTGCCAAGTTAGATTGTCTGGTAGCCAAAGACCTCATATACACCCTTGGGTGATTGATCGCATTCATCCTGATTCGGTCACCCAAGAGGGCTCCCCCTGTTTTCCTTTTGGAAGGGTCTACTGAAATGATGGCGATATGCTTATCATCGAAGTCAGTCAAAAACCTTCTTACCAACTCATCTACCAAGGATGATTTCCCAGCCCCACCTGTACCAGTAATACCCAAAACAGGAGTTTTATTTTCCGCTGAAGCTTTTCTGATCGCATCCAGTAAGTCTTTACTATGTTCTGGATAATTTTCAGCTGCTGAAACCACCCTTGCAATGGTTTTTTTATCTGATTTGTCTAATGCCACCTCAGCCTTCACATCCTCACCCACAGGATAGTCCGCACTCTTAACCAAATCATTGATCATCCCTTGTAAACCCATTGATCTACCATCATCAGGAGAATAAATCCTCGTAATGCCGTAATCATGCAATTCTTGGATTTCTTCGGGAAGTATGGTACCACCACCCCCACCAAAAATCTTGATGTGTCCACAACCTTTTTCGTGCAAAAGGTCATGCATGTATTTGAAAAATTCAACGTGACCACCTTGGTAGGATGTAATTGCGATTGCCTGTACATCTTCCTGAATGGCACAATCCACTATTTCCTGAACAGATCGGTTGTGGCCCAGATGGATTACCTCACAGCCTGTGGCCTGAATAATCCTTCTCATGATATTGATAGCTGCATCATGACCATCAAATAGTGATGCGGCAGTAACTAACCTGATGTGATTTTTGGGTTTATAACTTTCTTGAGAATGGGACATGTATGTATTTGGGTTTTATATTGGAATCTCTTAAAGTAAAAGCAAAACGGACAAAGTTGTTCCAATTGTCATCTTTCTTTCACTGAACACTTTGCGAATATAGGAAAAAAGATAAAGTGTTCCTGAGTCTTTTTAGTATAATTCGGAATAATATTTTGATTGAATTGATTTTATTAATTTTTTCAGAATATTATGAAAGAAAAAGGGTTAAAATAAAAAAATATCTATCAGTAATTCATTGATTTTAAAAGCAAACTGATTTTCAGAGGTTTTGAATCTTAGGCTTTAAATTCAACCCCTATCGGGGTTGGTTGCAGAAATTAATACTTCAGGCCAAGCCTCCGGATTGTATCCGGGGTAAATAACCTTTGGTATTCATCCCCTCAGGGGATGATAATCAGGTATCAAACTTTCATCTAAACAACATCGGAAAATATAATTCTTAATAATCAATGACCTATGGATTTTGAGCATATTCATTTAAACCACACAAATAATTTGTTTGGGAAAATAGAAGAGCATTTAATGCAGTCAGATGTTAATCGCTTTTTTAGACTGACAAGAAAATAATGTCTTAGAAAAAGTTCGATCCTAACCAAACCCCGACAGGGGTTTAAAGTCTGAAGGGTATTTACCCCGAGTGAAACTCGGTGACAGGTTACCACAAAACTTCGCAAAACCCCAAACCCATAAAGCCTGCCTATTGGACATGCAGCGGGTGAATTAAAAACTTTTCCAAAGTGATTTTAATCATATTTTTTGGAACAAAATAGGCCGTACTTTACTTCTGAAAAGAATTTTCATGTTAAATTGATCAAATACTAAATTTCACTCAATGAAACTCTCCCTTTATCTAGGCAGCTATAAAAATGTCAAAGTATTTATTCACTGGACTTTCTCTATTTTACTCTTGTGGATCGTAATATCCAACTGGAGACAGGGTGTACCAGGTGAAGACATACTTTGGACTATCCTCTTTGTCCTTTTGCTATTTGGCTGTGTGGTACTCCATGAATTTGGACATTCATTAGCCGCTCAAAGATATGGTATTCAGACCAGAGATATTGTTTTGTACCCCATAGGAGGTGTTGCCCGGCTTGAAAAAATACCTGAAGATCCAAAGCAGGAGCTATGGGTTGCCATAGCAGGCCCTTTGGTCAATGTTTTTATTTTTATTGCACTTTCTCTGGTTTTGGTTTTTACCGGATACAATCTGGAAACCTTGGAAGAGTTCAAGATTTCCCCTTCAACTATTTTGATTTATCTTGCCTCGGCCAATTTAATACTTGCTTTGTTTAACCTTTTACCGGCCTTCCCCATGGATGGCGGAAGGATTCTGCGGGCTTTTTTAGCCATTAGACTTCCAAGAGCTAAAGCCACACAGATAGCAGGAGGAATAGGACAGTTCTTGGCCATATTTTTTATATTCTTTGGACTATTCAACAACCCTATTCTAGTTCTAATTGGCGTATTCATTTTCTTGGGAGCTTCAGCAGAGGTCAGCCATACCCGACAGGAAAGTTTCCTTAAAGGATACAAGGTCAAAGATGCCATCATGATGAAATTTCCGATTTTGGCATTCGATGCCCCGCTTTCCAAAGCAGTGGAAAAACTACTTAATTCTCAAGCCACGCACTTCGTAGTAGTCAAAGATGATGTAGCCGAGGGAACTCTTAGTCGAAATGAAATCATTAAAGGGCTGAAGGAAGGTGACGAAAATCTGACTATTGAACAAGTTGCCGACTTTTCTCCTTTAAAAATAGATACTGATCAGGATCTAGACGAAGTATGGAGGGAAATGCTGAGTAAAAATAAAAAAGTGGCATTTGTTATAGAAAACGGTCACTTTCTCGGAATTCTTGATCAGGAAAACATCTCTGAATTTATCATGGTCAAATCCGCTTTGGAAAGACAACCTTAAACTCTTATGCCACTCACAAATCACGAATCCAATTCAAAAGATTGGTATAGAAAATCCCCGGATGAAGCTCTCAAAGAACTCGAGTCCGGTAGGCAGGGCCTAAGTCTTATGGATGTTGAATCCCGCCTAAAAGAATTTGGAGAAAATAAACTTCCCGATAGAAGCAAAATCAGCCTTTTTAAGATTGTCCTTGGGCAAATAATAAATCCTTTGATTTTTATTCTGATCGCTGCTGGTGTCGCTTCTGTTCTGATTGGAGAGGCTAAAGATGCAGTATTTATACTTTTAGTTATACTGATTAACACAGTTATAGGAACTTATCAAGAATACAATGCAGAAAAAAGTGCGTCTAACCTTCAGAAACTCCTAAGGATTAAAACAAAAGTAATAAGGGAAGGAAAAACACTTGAGTTGGACTCCGAACAGTTGGTACCCGGAGACATTGTCTTACTTGAATCCGGAAATAAAGTCCCCGCAGACCTGAGACTCATTGAAGCAAATGGACTGGAAGTAGACGAAAGCCTTTTGACCGGAGAATCCCAATCTGTTAAAAAACATAAGGAGCCCATAGAAGCCAAAATTGAAGTAGCAGACAGGAAAAATATGGCCTATGCGGGAGCGACTGTCATGTCAGGCAGGGGAACTGGGCTGGTAACAGCTACAGCACTGCAAACAGAGGTGGGTAAAATTGCGCAAAATGTACAGCATGGTGAGTCTGCAAAGCCTCCTTTGATCCTGAGGATGGAGAAATTCACCAGGAACATTGCCAATATTGTGGTCGTATTGAGTGTGCTTCTAGCTATCCTTCTCAGCTATCAGGGAATGGATTGGAGCTCGGTATTCTTTTTTGTAGTCGCTTTGGCAGTTTCAGCTATTCCTGAAGGGCTTCCTGTTTCACTGACTGTGGCATTGGCCGTAGCAACCAGAAGAATGGCGAAAAGGAATGTTATTGTCAGGAAACTCACCTCCGTTGAAAGCCTTGGAAGCTGCACCGTTATCGCCAGTGACAAGACCGGTACGCTAACTGTCAATCAACAAACCGTCCGACAAATCATTACAGTGAATGCCGAAGAATTTGCTGTTTCAGGTGAAGGATATAACGGAGAAGGAAAAGTTTTTGAAAAGGAAAACCCGGAAAGAGTACTCAAACCTGGGAGTAGTGATTTTCTTGACAGAATCACCAGAACCGCCACCTTAGCAAATGAAGCAGAACTTAAAAAGACGGAAGCGGGCTGGGAGTTTTTTGGTGATGCCATGGATGTGGCACTTTTAGGCATGGCCTATAAAATGGAATGGAATCCCGATGTTATAACGGGACAATTTCCGAAACTAGACTTAATCCCCTATGAATCTGAAAGGAAATTTTCAGGGGCATTCTATGAGGTCGACGGTAAGACATTTTTCGGGTTAAAAGGTGCGGTTGAAACAATTCTTGAATTCTGTCAGCTTGATGATGGGGAGAAGGACAGGTTAATCGGCAAGGGAAACGAACTTGCCAAAGAGGGCTATAGGGTCCTCGGTTTTGCAGAAGGTGAAATCAATGAATTTGTAAAGAAAGATTATTATAGGGATGAGGACATTCCTAAACCGGAATTCCTTGGCCTTATCTGCTTCATAGACCCACTGAGAACAGAAGCGATCGATGCGGTCAAAAAGTGCAGGGAAGCGGGAATAGAAGTTATGATGATCACAGGAGATCATCCTGCAACAGCTTCTAACATTGCCAAAGAACTGGGACTTCGGGAAAAATCCAAAGAGGTGGTAACCGGTAAAATGCTTTCAGAAGCAGGAGATCCCAAAGGTGATAAATTTGCAGCATTAGTGGCTTCCACGACAGTTTTTGCGAGAGTTTCCCCTACTCAAAAACTGGAAATCGTAGATGCCCTGATCACCAACGGTGAGTTTGTGGCCGTTACAGGAGATGGGGTCAACGACGCCCCAGCCCTTAAAAGAGCCAATATTGGGGTAGCCATGGGTTCGGGTACAGATGTAGCCAAAGATGTAGGCGCTATGATTGTGGTGGACGATAATTTTTCCTCCATCGTAGCAGGTGTAGAAGAAGGTCGCTTTGCTTATGACAATGTGAGAAAAGTCATCTACCTACTGGTTTCTACAGGAGCAGCTGAGGTAATTATGTTTATCCTTTCTATTTTTGCAGGCCTCCCACTGCCTCTACTGGCTGTTCAACTCCTTTGGCTCAACCTAGTTACAAACGGAATTCAGGACAAGGCTCTGGCTTTTGAGAGCGGAGAAGCCGAAACCATGAAAAAAATGCCACGAAAGCCTACTGAAGGTATTTTCAACCGAATCATGTCGCAGCAGATTATTCTTTCAGGCTTACTGATAGGGTTCATTGCCTTTGGGTTTTGGTTTTACCTTCAAAACTATACCGATACAGATGAAGCGGCTGCTAGAAACATGGTGCTGTTGCTTATGGTTTTTATGCAAAACATCCATATTTTTAATTGCCGGTCAGAATTCAAGTCCACATTCAGAATCCCCATAAGCAAAAATTACCTTCTGGTTCTGTTTGTTTTTGCAGCACAGGGAATTCATATCCTGAGTATGCATATTCCCCTCATGCAGGATATTTTGAGGATTCAACCCATTTCCATTCAGCAATGGCTGGTAGTTCTTATACTTGCATTGCCTATCCTCATAGGAATGGAGATCTTTAAATTGGTGAGCCGTAAAATCAAACTTTCAAGCAAGCCCTAAATAACCCTTAAAATATGCCCCTTCATTTTCAAACCCCTGAAGCCGCCCTGGAATTGATCAAAAGTGGAGACAGGGTTTTTGTGCATGGAAGTGCTGCCACGCCTACTTTTTTATTGGAAAAACTGGCCCAAAGAAAAGAAGAATTACGGCAGGTAGAAATTGTTTCCATTTCCACTTTCGGAAAAATGCCTCTAATTGGTGAAGGTATGGAAGACAGCTTCTTTTTCAATTCCCTTTTTGTTTCACAAAATATACGAAATGCAGCCAACAGCCTCAATGGTGGGTATATCCCTATTTTTTTGAGTGAAATAGGCCAACTGTTTAAGAAAGAAATCCTTCCACTGGATGTGGCAATTGTGCATGTTTCACCTCCTGATGCCCATGGATATTGTTCCCTGGGTGTATCTGTGGATATTGCCAAGGCAGCCGTAGATGCTGCCAAAATCATCATTGCCCAGGTCAATGAAAACATGCCCCGTACTCATGGTGACGGGCATATTCATTTTAGTAAATTTAATGCAGCGGTCTTTATCAATGAATCACTGCATGAAATAGACTATGCTTCCAAGATTTCTCACTGTGAGATTCAGATTGGAGAATACATCGCCTCCCTGATCGATGACAGGTCCACACTTCAGTTGGGAATAGGCGCCATTCCTGATGCTGTATTGCAAAAATTAAGTGGTCATAAAGACTTGGGCATACATACCGAAATGTTTTCGAACGGCGTAATCAAATTATTGGAATCCGGAGCCATTACAAACAGGTACAAAAAGAAACATACCGGAAAGATCCTAACCAGCTTTGCAGTGGGCAATGCGGAACTATACAGCTTTATTCATGACAATCCCCTGTTTTCTTTTCAGGAAGCTTCTTATGTAAACGATTCAGCTGTGATCAGGAAAAACCCTAATATGGTGTCGATCAATTCATGTATTGAAATAGACCTGACCGGTCAGGTCTGTGCAGATTCCATCGGGAGCTTCCAATACTCCGGAGTAGGGGGACAAATGGACTTCATGCGCGGTGCTGCCTTGTCAGAAGGAGGCAAACCTATTCTTGCTTTGGGCTCTGTTACCAAGAAAGGTGAAAGCAAGATTGTACCTTTCCTCAGGGAAGGAGCCGGAGTAGTCACAACACGTGCACACGTACATTATGTGGTAACTGAATATGGAGTTGCCTATCTTTATGGAAAAAATCTCCGGCAAAGGGCTGAATCTCTCAGGGATATTGCCCATCCGGGTCATCGGGAAAGCCTTGACAGGGCGATTTTTGAGAGGTTTGGGAAAACAAAATATTGAGCCAAGAAAATGTTTAGGGATTTTTAATGGGTAAGTCAGCGCTTAAATAAAATAAGACCTCTGAGGAAAAAGTATATTAATATGCCAGCTTTATGATTTAATAAGGATAAACCATCCTCAGCTTAGTCATCCTTGGTTTAATAAGTGGAAATTTCTACTTTGATCAAAATTAGTTGAAATGGGGAAATTCAAATTCTTTTTGATTCAGATAAAAAACAGTGCGACTCACTATGTAATATGTTTAATAGTGCTCTTCTCTTTTCCACCTTTGGTCCAAGGTCAGGAATCACAAAATTATCTTGAAAAATTTAATAATGCTTTAGAACCATCAAGCTTTGAAATAACCTATTTAAGCCTTGACAGAAGTATCCTTTTAGAAAAGGATGTGATAAGTTTTCATGCAGTAACTGTTGATAACAAATCAAAGCGGATAGTACCTCAGAGCATTAACTTGAATATAGAACTGTTAACTCTGGATGGAGAAATCGTTGATTCAGGAATTTTTCGATTGGTAAATGGCATTACTCATGGTACGTTCCCTATCTCATTGACACCAGGAAGATATATTCTGATGGCATATACTGAGCGGACCCACGATCTAAGAAAAGCATTTTTTAAAGGTCTCTCGGTTGTGGATGAATCCGGTAACCTGAAGCCTAGCAAGCCGGGCATAAGTCTACAAGTTTTTCCTGAAGGAGGTCAGTTGGTCAATGACCTGAAAAATACACTTGTGATTATGGCAAATGAAACAAATGGCAACGGCCTGGAAATCACAGGGAAAATTACGGATGATGATGGCCTTGGTATTGGCTATTTTCAAACAGACACCTTTGGATTAGCAAAAATTCCTTTTGTGCCGAGGAAGGGAATATCCTATCAATTGGTGCCTGAGTCAATTAAAACCAGTGCATTTCCACTTCCAAAAAGTCAGGATTTTGGAACAACTTTACATCTACTGAATCTTTACAAAAGTGAAAAAGTAATTTTTGAAGTAACCTCCACGACATTGACAGAATATGACAGCCTTATTGTTTCAGTCTTCAGTGAAAAGTCCCTAAAGATTTTTGATACCCATCACTTTCCTGGTGATAAATTGACAGTTTCTATTCCATATGAGCTTTTGGATCAAGGTATTCATCAACTTGAAGTTATTGACTTGAATCACAATTTGATTGCTAAGAGGAAATTTTACGTGAAGCCCAAATTAAAGCCAATTGACCTAAAATTCACCTCAGACTCAAATTATATAGATCTTGGAATCAAGGAAGAAAAATCCAAAAGCGACGTTCCTTTTGGTGTCGTGAGTTTGACTGCTCAAGGTATCAGTAACGCAAATCTCGGTTTAGAAAAATACCTTTTTTTAAGGTCATTGTTAAAAAAAGACATAGCCATACTTAACCAGTCCCAAGACCTTCATTCGGATGAAGAACTTGAGTCTTTGGATAAGGTTATGATTACGCTCGACAGTACAACATTAGATCACAATTACGCAGAATTTCAACCAGAATCAATTCCAAAACCTGGCTTATTCTACCGCATAAAATTTTCCGATCAAAAATCCGGTGAACCAATGTCCAACACTCCCATCTCTTACTATAGCAATGTTTTGCCTTATTTTCTAGAAGAAGGAGTTACTGACGAAAATGGAATAGTCCTTTTACAGGGTTTAGACTTTTTTGACAGCGCTGATTTTATCTTTCAAAAGTTGGAAAGAAAATTCAAAGAATTTGAAATTGAACTTATTTCAGAAAATCTACCAAATAGAAAAGATGTATTGCCCGAATGGATTTACTTCCCAGGTCAAAAAGAAAAAACTACCGAAATTTTAACTCAGGCAGTAAAATCTAATCTTGCCAAAAATCAAAACGTGGATTATGAATTGGAGGAATTCACCATTACAATTGATAAAAAAGATTATGATGACAGGTACAAGATGCGCCAACTATTCGGAAAAGGAAAAATTAAAACTATAGACCCAAAACAGGCAAATCATTCGCATCCTTTGATGCTGACTCAAGACCTAGGGGTTACGGTAATACCAAATGGCACAGGAGGATACAGGGCTTTGGTTGCAGGAAGAAGTCCCACTATTTATTGGGATGGTGTTCCTCTGAAACCGGCTTCATTGATTAACAATTATACCTCGAAACAGGTGGAAGAAGTCGAGGTGCTTAGAGCTGGTGCCATTTTGTTTTACAGTAGGCCTCTCTACGAACCTTTGGAAGAAGGGAAAAAGAAACTGACTTTGCAGGGTTTTCAAAACAATCAAAATATCCAAGTAGCTGCATTTGGAGATTTCACCAAATTCCTGCCGATCAGCATGGAAGAAAAAAATACTGTGAGCTTTAACCTACCCAAACTCAACAATTGTCAGCTTGAATACCTAGGCATAGACAGTGACGGAAATATTGTTTTTTGGAAATCTAGAATAGATTGATTGTTTCAATGAAAAGCTTAAGATCAAATTAGCAATTCAATTTAGGCTTTTGTCTCTATTCCATGTATTTTTAACTTTTCCATTTAACTCAAAAACCAAATGAAAAAACTGTTTTTATCCTCTATCCTATTTTTGGCTTTTGGACTTTTTATCCAAGCTCAGACAATCAATTCTCCTGATGGAAATATTTCTTTGACTTTTGAAATAACAGAGGGAAAGGCAATTTACCATTTAAGCTACAAAGAAAAACCCGTCATAAAACCCAGCAGTCTTGGTTTTGAAATCAAAGACCAAGAGCCTCTTCAGGACGGTTTTGAAATAAGGGAAAGCAGTACAGACAACTTTGACGAAATTTGGGAAACAGTCTGGGGTGAAGAAAGCAAAATCAGAAATCAGTATAATGAACTTTTCGTCTCTTTACATCAGCCAAGCACCGAAAGAATACTGGATATACGGTTCCGACTTTTTGATACTGGCTTAGGCTTTAGGTATGAATTTCCCCTACAGGAAAAATTAGCGCATTTTGTCATCAAAGAAGAACTGACCCAATTTGCTATGGCAGGAGACCATACTGCTTTTTGGATACCCGGAGATTATGATACCCAAGAGTATGATTATACAGAATCCAAACTTTCAGAAATTAAAGGTTTAATGGAAAAAGCGGTCACGGGCAATCTCTCCCAACAGCCCTTCTCATTAACCGGTGTGCAGACTTCATTGATGATGAAAACTGATGACGGGCTTTACATCAACTTACATGAAGCGGCCCTGGTCGATTACGCCACCATGCACCTCAACCTTGATGATGAAAATTTCACCTTTCAATCCTGGCTCAATCCAGATGCTATTGGTGACAAAGGGTATTTGCAGGCACCTTCCACCTCGCCATGGAGGACTGTCATTGTATCTGATGACGCTAGGGATATTTTGGCTTCTAGGATTACCTACAACCTCAATGAGCCCTCCAAAATCGAAGATACCTCCTGGATCAAACCCATGAAATATATCGGGGTTTGGTGGGAGATGATTACAGGAAAAAGCTCTTGGGCTTATACAGATGAACTTCCCTCAGTGAAGCTGGGAGAAACAGACTACAGCAAAGTCAAGCCCAATGGTATTCACGGGGCCAATACAGAAAATGTGAAGCGATACATTGACTTTGCAGCTGAACATGGTTTTCAGGGAGTCTTGGTGGAAGGCTGGAATATAGGCTGGGAAGACTGGTTTGGAAACTCAAAGGATTACGTGTTTGATTTTGTGACCCCCTACCCTGATTTCGATCTGGAAGGAATCAGGGATTATGCCAAAAGCAAAGGAGTAGAAATGGTCATGCATCATGAAACTTCCTCCTCTGTCAGAAACTACGAAAGACACCTGGACAAAGCCTATCAGTTTATGAAGGACAACGGATATAACTCTGTCAAGTCTGGCTATGTAGGAGATATACTTCCCCGGGGAGAAAACCACTACTCACAGTGGATCGTCAACCATTACCAGCATGCCATAGAAAAAGCGGCTGATTACCAAATCATGGTCAATGCCCATGAGGCAGTCCGCCCGACAGGGGTGAGTAGAACTTGGCCAAACCTTATCGCAAATGAATCTGCAAGAGGAACCGAATTCCAGGCTTTTGGTGGAAGTAAGCCTAACCACGTTACCGTATTGCCTTTTACCAGATTGATCGGCGGGCCAATGGACTACACTCCCGGAGTATTTGAAATGGATATCAGCAAGGTCAACCCTGATAATAATTCTTGGGTCAACAGTACCCTGACCAATCAGCTGGCTTTGTATATCACCATGTATAGCCCGCTTCAAATGGCTGCTGACTTACCTGAAAATTATGAGCGTTTTATGGATGCATTCCAGTTTATCAAAGATGTGCCGGTAGCATGGGAAGAAAGTAGGTATTTGGAAGCAGAACCTGGTTACTACCTGACCATTGCCAGAAAAGAAAAGGGAACAAACAATTGGTTTGTGGGTAATGTAAATGGAGTGCCTGAAAGAACCTCTGAAATCAGTTTTGACTTCTTGGATTCGGGTAAAACTTACATCGCCACTATTTACGCAGATGACAAAAATGCCCATTACCGAAATAATCCTCAAGCCTATACCATCAGAAAAGCAATTGTTACTCAAAAATCCAAACTCAAGCAAAAGTCTGCTTCTGGTGGAGGCTATGCCATCAGTATTATGGAAGCGACCAAGGAGCAAACCAAAGGCATGAAAAAACTTTAAATAATTTACAAATGAAGAAACCACTTTCCTGGCTATCAGGGCTACTAATATTCCTGGTTTTTGCCTGTTCGGAAAAACCTGACACACAAGAAACCTCCTCAAGCGAGTTTGATGAACCCTTCAGACCCCAATTCCATTTCTCACCTCCAAGCAACTGGATGAACGACCCCAATGGAATGGTTTATTGGGAAGGGGAATACCACCTTTTTTACCAATACCACCCGGATGGAAACACCTGGGGTCCCATGCACTGGGGGCACGCTATTTCGGAAGACTTGGTACACTGGGAACATCAGCCTATTGCCCTTTTCCCGGATGAACATGGTACTATTTTTTCCGGATCTGCAGTAGCAGACATTAAGAATACATCTGGGCTGGGGACAGAGGAAAATCCTCCATTGGTTGCCATTTTCACTTATCACGACGCCGAGGGAGAAAAAGCAGGCAGGGATGATTTTCAGACACAGGGTATCGCGTTCAGCACTGACAAAGGAAGAACCTGGACTAAGTACGAAGGAAACCCGGTTCTCACAAGTCCAGGTATCAAAGATTTTAGAGATCCCAAAGTAGCCTGGATTGATGGTCAGTGGATCATGTCCTTAGCGGTTAAGGACCGCATCAGTTTCTACTCCTCTCCCAACCTCTTGGATTGGACCCATGAAAGTGATTTTGCACCGGAATGGGCTGCTTACGGCGGTGTATGGGAGTGTCCTGATTTGTTTCCGCTTAAGACTCCAGATGGAGAAGAAAAATGGATCCTCTTTGTAAGCATCAACCCCGGAGGACCGCAGGGAGGCTCTGCTACACAATATTTTATCGGAGATTTCGATGGAAAAAAATTCACTACAGAAACCAAGGAAGTGATGTGGTTGGATTGGGGCGCAGACAATTATGCCGGGGTAACCTGGTCCAATGTGCCCGAGTCTGATGGGAGAAGGCTTTTTATTGGTTGGATGAGCAATTGGCAGTATGCTGAAGTAGTGCCTACAGAAAACTGGAGATCAGCGATGACCATACCGAGAAGTTTGGAATTATTTAAGGATGGGGAATTCTATGCCTTGGCTTCCAAACCCGTCAAGGAACTCAACAAACTCAGGTCAGCATCAAAAAACATTTCAGGATCAGAAGCTGATTTAACCCATGAATTGCTGGAATTGGAGTTTGCAGTTACGGGGGAAGATTTCAGGATTGAATTCCAAAATGAAGAAAATGAACGTTTGATTTTGGAAAAATCAGGTGAGTATATTGTATTGGACAGAGGGCTATCTGGTATTACTGATTTCAAGGCTGATTTTGCAAATACACAGACTGCCCCTGTTGGAAATATTCAGGCCAAGAATCTACGCCTATTCATTGACCGGTCATCTATTGAGGTTTTTATCAATGACGGTGAATTGGCACTTACAGCTTTGATTTTCCCTAACAGTCATTATAACAAAATTCAAATTCAGGGATTGGGAAATGGAAAAGTGCATCACTTGAAGGGGATTTGGTAATTGAAAGGAAATATTTCACGCAGCGAAGTTTTTTCTTTCCGATTCTAAATATCTAGTTATATTTTATGGAAGTCTATGATAAAGCTACTTTTTTTCTTGACAAAAAAAGTAGCCAAAAAAGTCAAGATGGCGGAATCCTATCCACGCACAAGGCCACCGCTGGCCTCCCGTAAAAACGGGACCATCACTCCTCCCCTCATCTCTCCATATAAAACATGTTATGAGTTTAAGGTTTGGAAAAACCCGCTCTCTTGCACTCAATCGGGTATACACAAAAAATCAAAAAGAATATTCCATAATCTTGACCAAATTCATTAAACTTGGATTTGGTCATTTTATTTTCAAATAACAATGGCAAAGAATATTAAAAGTGTTATTCTAAATTTAGCCTAACATTCAACTCCATATCCATTTGTATCAAATATCGATAAATATCGAAATCATCAATTTCAACAATACCGAATTATATTTGAATTCTATTTCCTAAATATCGATACGCCAAATATTCATACCTCCAAAGCCATGAACCAAAATAAAAACTACGTTTTATTCCTTTCTATTACTGCTGCCTTGGGAGGATTTCTCTTTGGTTTTGACACAGCTGTGATTTCAGGTGCAGAAAGAGATATTCAAAAACTCTGGAACCTCAGTGATTGGACCCATGGACTCGCAGTTGCCATGGCCTTGTACGGTACAGTGAT
>NZ_REBN01000171.1 GCF_007692705.1 Mongoliibacter sp. | reverse complement strand
CCATCAATACTGATATGTATAAGGTCTCCTGAAAGTAATGTGAAAGTATCATCAGGTACGAGGCAAGTGCCCGTCATAAGGTAAACACCCTGCGGAAAACTCATTTCCCTAAACAAAAATGACTTTAATTCCTCATGCCCCCTTTTCATTTGATTGATGGAAATTTCTCCTCCAAAGACCTTTTCTCCATTTCGTTCGATTTGCATTTGGATCTTTGCATCTGGGTCAATAGGCTGCTCGGGTATCCAAAGGCAAGGGCCTATCGCTGCTGATTGGTCATAACATTTGGCTTGGGGCAGATACAAAGGGTTCTCTCCCTCAATATCCCTAGAGCTCATGTCATTCCCTATGGTGTATCCTGCAATCTCACCCCTTACATTTATAAACAATGTCAATTCTGGCTCAGGCACATTCCATTTTGAATCTTTTCGGATCTTGACTTCACCGTTAGGTTTTGCTACTCGGTAATGAGTGGATTTAAAAAATAATTCTGGACGTTCTGCTTCATAGACTTTAGAATAAAATACATCCGCACCGCTCTCTTTGGATTCCTCCATTCTTGCCTCACGGCTTCTATAGTAAGTTACGCCCGCGGCCCATATTTCCTGAGTGCCAATGGGTGCTTCCAGGTTTTTGGGAGACCAGTTCACCTCAGTCCAAGGTTGGATTTCTTCCTTCAGTTTTTTGTACAAATTTTCCTGATTGACAAGCTGATCCCAGTTTTTGGATTGGGCGATGTGGTGTTTTCCAGCTGATTCAATAATAATGTCTTTTCCTGATTTGTAAATTTTCATTTGAGTAGGTTAAAATAGGTTCAACTTGAAATTAATGTTTTTTTCATTTAAAAGCTTCATTGGTCATCATGTTTATAATTTTGTCCTTTGACTTTAGCATCTTTCTTTAGTGAATTACCGACCTATTTTTGGATTGCTTTACTAATTATGGTATTAGCTTTGGAAGGATTTTGGAAAGTAGATCAAAAAATTATTTATCTTGGATTCGAAAAATAATTAGACCAATGAAAAAGCCCTTTTCTGTTAATGACAAGCATTTCTCAGATAACTTAAAAAAGGGTTTAAATAAACCTTTTATAGATTTCATGGTCTAGCCCGACTGTTCGGGATGACATTTAAAAAAACAAATTATAAGCACATGAAAAAAACCAATCTTTTAATGACCATTGCTTTTGCATCAGGCTTTGCATTCCTCTCCGCATGCGGTGGGAGTGAGAGTAATGAAAGTAGTGAGACTGTAGAGGAAATTGTTGAAGAAAATTCCGAAAGTAGTCAAAGACCGAGTCCTTTAAGGAAAATTGATGGAACTGTAGGGGATGTTAATCTTACGATCCAATATGGTGCCCCTTCAGTAAAGGGTAGGGTAGTATGGGGAGACCTGGTTCCTTATAACGAAGTCTGGAGAACTGGCGCGAATGAATCAACTTATGTTGAGTTCAATAAAGATGTTAAAGTGGAAGGTTCTGATTTGAAAGCAGGTAGGTATTCACTCTTTACCATTCCCAAGCAATCAGGTAAATGGACCGTAATATTCAATTCCGAGTGGGATTTAGAGCATGGGCATTTTCAGTACAAAGAAGAAAATGATGTGTTGAGGGTCGAATCTACTCCAGAATTTATAGATCAAAGTCAAGAACAATTGACTATCGCCATTGAATCACCTGGTATTGTGGTGAGATGGGAAAAGATGAAGTTACCTATTGTTATACAATAGTGTAAAAATAACAGTTAAAAGCCCCCTTTATCGGAATAAAGGGGGCTTTTTTTGAAATATCTTATTGTTAAAGTATCTAATAATGTTATTCTTTATAAATTAAGCGATTGGTTTATTAGTTCATCTCCTATGCGTTACTTCGCTTTCCTGATCTCTCTTTTGATCACAGTTTCTCTTGGCGTCGCCCTGTCTATTCAATTTGGTTCTATTCCGCCTTTGGGGAAATTACTCGATCCTAATCAGGGATTTTGGCAAAATGCATATTCAGAAGATTACGCATATGACAAAAATGTAAAAATAGATGGCTTATCATCCCCTGTAAATGTCCATTACGATGAGCATTTGATCCCACATATTTTTGCTGAAAATGAAGAAGACCTGTATAAAGTTCAAGGCTATGTTACTGCAAAGCATAGGTTATGGCAAATGGAGTTTCAGACCATGGCTGCAGCCGGAAGGATTTCAGAAATTGTAGGTCCTATTGCCTTGGATGTCGATAAGCTTGCTCGAAGAAAAGGGCTTCCAAATAGTGCTGAAAGCGCTTTACAGTTCATAAAAGATAATGATCCTGATGTTTTCCGGTTGGTACAGTCTTACACTGAAGGAGTCAATCAATATATATCAAATCTCAGCTATTCAGACCTACCCCTTGAATATAAAATATTAAATTATAGACCTGAACTTTGGTCACCATACAAATCTTTTCTCTTACTTAAGTATATGGCCGACATGTTGGTCGGAGATGCTGATTTGGAGTTTACCAACTTAAGAAATTTGCTCGGGGATACCCTGTTGAATGAGTTATTCCCGGATTTCCCACAGGATAATGACCCAGTCATAGAAGCAGAAAAAAAATGGAATTTTTCACCTCTTCAGATTGAAAAACCGGAAGGATTAAATTATCCGGATGAAAAAATAATACTACCTGTACTGCCTCAGCCTGAAGACGGTGTAGGATCCAATAACTGGGCTGTGTCTCCGAAGAAGACCAAAAACGGGAAGGCCTTGATCGCAAATGATCCCCATTTGAGCTTGAATTTACCTTCACTTTGGTATGCCATGCAGTTGAGCACACCTGATCATAGTGTCAAGGGAGCCACCCTACCTGGAGCACTCGGAATTATTTCGGGATTCAATGAAAATATAGCATGGGGAGTAACCAACGCCACACGGGATACGAGGGATTGGTTTAAAATTCAATTCAAAAATGAAGATAGATCAGAATACTTGTACAATGACAGGTGGATTCAAAGTAACCTGAAAATAGAAGAAATTAAGGTCAAGGGACAAGCTACCGTATATGACACAGTAGTGTACACGCATCATGGGCCGGTTGTGTTTGATAAAAATTTTGGAGGAGAAAAACAGAATGTAAATTTTGCACTGAAATGGACTGCTCATCTAGAGTCTAATGAGCAAAAAACTTTTCTCAAACTCAACGTAGGGAAAAGCCATCAAGATTATTTAGAGGCACTTGATCATTATACGTCCCCTGCCCAAAATTTTGTTTTTGCTTCAAAAGAAGGCGATATAGCCATGAAAGTTCAAGGAAGATTCCCGCTTAAGTGGGAAGGTCAGGGGAAGTTTCTCATGGACGGGAATGA
>NZ_REBN01000197.1 GCF_007692705.1 Mongoliibacter sp. | reverse complement strand
AAATCCTTCAGTCCAAACCCTATCATTGCAAGAGGTATATATTGCACTGTTTTATATATAATTGTTTCCATCCAATGAAACCTCAAATGTGCGGCAAAACCCATCTGTTCCACTGAATGATGTACTTTGTGAAATTCCCATAAAATGGGAACCCTGTGCAACATCACATGTACATTCCATTGAATAAAATCTGCCAATAAAAACAACAACAAGAATTGTCCCCATCTGGGCCAGCTTTCAATATGCAGGGCTATCATATTTTCCACACCAAACAGCGCTAGAAAATCATTAAATGCTTCCACCGCTACATTTGAAATTGCATTGTAAGCTATTAATGAGAAAAGAAAATAGTTGAAGAACATATAAAAGCCATCCAGCCAGAAGTCCTTTCTAAATATAGCCTGCTCCTTTCTCCATGGTACAACTATTTCCAGCAACCAAACCGCAAGAGACATTCCCAGTAGCCACCAAAAATAATTCTGCCATGAAGGGTAGAACATCTCATTTACCAGGTAATCGAAATACCCGTAATAAGAGTCTATAATTATTTTCAAATACTTTTCTAAATCCATATCCTAAAATTAATACAAAGAAAAGGGACAATCACATAATTGCCCCATTTCGATACTCCCATAAACCACAACTAATATTATCATTTATAATCCATAATGGTGGAGCCCATATCTATAATTTGAAAATCTCTTAGCGCATTTTGTATGATACTGCTTCCGGCAGCAGACCTGTAACCCGTACCACAATGCACCATTATTGGCTTATCTGTAGGGATTTCACCTACCCTACCTTCAAGATCATGCAAAGGAATATTGATTGCGTTTTTAAAAATTTCTCCTTGCGCTACTTCTCCCTCTGTTCTCACATCAATAATGGTGAATGTATCTTGGTTCTTATCGAAATCATCTTTGTCAAAAAAAGACATGCTGCCTCCATCTTTTGCATCATAGACAAAAGCTCCTGTGATAAAAGGTTCATAGCCTATCTTTGCTGCCTTAGAAATCAACTCCTCTAAGCTCTCTTCACTCTCTGCTATCAGATAATAGGAAGTTTCAGGAGCTACGAGGCTCCCCAACCAAGTTTCAAACTTAGCACCGTTCATAATATTAATGGAACCAAGCAAGTGTGAATTCTTGAATAACTCATGGTTTCTACCATCTATCAGGAGCATTTCTTCTGACACCGGATAGTTCTTTTTTAATCTATTAACAGCAAGTTTTGATGCTAGGTAATCAGGAGCTCCTTCTTTGTTGATATCCACGTTATATGGGAAATACTTTGGTATGAAAGGCTGGTCAGCCAATAAAAGAGAAATAAATTCTTCTTCTGACATTTCTTGCAGGGCATAATTGGTAAGCTTCTCTTTACCTATTGTACTGTTTTTATCTTTGGAAATGGCTTTTCCACAAAGAGATCCAGCTCCATGAGCAGGATAAACAACAACATCGTCATCCAAAAGCATCAATTTTTCTCTTGTGCTGTAATACATCATCTTAGCCAACTCTTCTCTTTGGGCCATGATATTTCCAACAGATTCTCTCAAATCAGGTCTTCCTACATCACCAATAAAAAGTGTATCGCCAGTAAATACTGCCACATCCTTATTTTTCTCCTCCACTACTATACTTATGCCATCAGGAGAATGTCCTGGCGTATTCATGGCTTTCAGTCGTACGTCTTTTGACAATTCAAGAATATCACCGTCATCAAAAGTCTGGTGAGGATATCCCGCTCCTACCAATTTACTTACAAATATGGTCGCACCGGTAGTGTTATGAATTTCAAGGTGGGAACTGACAAAGTCTGCATGTGGGTGCGTGTTGATAACACCTATGATTTTGGCATTTACAGACTCTGCATAATCGTAGTAAGGTTGCGGGTTTCTTCCCGGGTCAACTACATACATTTGATCATCGACATGGATGGCATAACTAAAATGCGCCAAACCATCATCCTCAAATTGCTTAATCTTGACATTTTCCATTTCAGCAGGCTTGATCATCTGATCAAACTGTGCTTCTACACCTGCAACAGAAACAAGTGTTATCAAAAGTAGAAGTATTAAATTGCGCATAGTTGGGTAGGGCTTAGTTTGAATTTTTTTAGATAAACAAATATAAATAACCTCTGAGTGTTAGATTGTGATCTAAGTTACACTGGAATCAATATCGAGCTGATTTTCAAAATCAATCCATAATTGTTTTCCAAAATGTGCCTGCTCTGTTTCTATATTCAAGTTAGACAAACCAATACCGAAAAGTCTAACAGGCATGATCAGCTCTTCCTGCATGAGTAATTCAAGTACAATTTCCCATATTTTTTCTTCCTCGGGATATTGCTCAAAGGTTTTGCTCCTGGTCTGAATTGAAAAATCACTGTACTTGATTTTTATGGTTATTGTTCTTCCTTTAATCCCTGTTTTTTGTATTCTACGCTTTAACTCCTCAAAAATTTGATAAAGGGCTTTTTCAATCAAGTTTTTATCATGTAAATCTTTCTCAAAAGTATTTTCTGCGCTTAAAGATTTCCTAATTCGATTGGGCTGAACTTCTGATAGATGTATACCTCTGACAATATTATAAAAATGCAAACCTGATTTACCGAATTTCTTAGTGAGGTATTGTAATGAAAATTGCTTGAGATCATGTCCATTATGAATCCCTATTGATTTCATTTTTTCAGCAGTTACCTTACCAATGCCGAAGAATTTTTCAATAGGTAATTTCTCCAGAAATTCTTCAGCGTCTTTGGGAAGAACAACCGCCTGTCCATTGGGCTTATTAATATCAGAAGCTGTTTTTGCCAAAAACTTATTGTATGATATTCCCGCTGAAGCATTCAGACCTATCTCATCTTTGATTCTTTTTCTGATCTCTTTCGCAATCAATGTGGCAGAAGGATTTCCAACTTTATTTTCAGTAATATCCAAAAACGCCTCATCTAAAGACAAAGGTTCTACCAAATCAGTATATTCATAAAATATAGCCCTGATCTTGTCAGATAGTTCCTTGTATCTTTCAAATCTTGGCTTTACAAATATCAAGTCAGGGCATTTTAATGCTGCGATCTTGCCTGACATCGCAGACCTGACACCGTACATTCTGGCCTCATATGAAGCTGCTGCCACTACCCCACGTTCCCGATTCCCACCTACAGCCAAGGGTTTGCCCATCAATTCAGGATTATCCATTTGTTCCACCGATGCATAAAAAGCATCCATATCTATGTGGATTATTTTCCTGATCTTATCCATTTATTTTCCCTCCAAAATCTCCAGGATGGCTGAGGCTTTGAGCAGACATTCCTGATACTCGTATGCTGGATCCGCATCGTAAGTGATGGCAGATCCTACTGCAAAATATCCCTTACCCATCTCTTTATCATAAACGATACTTCTAATGACCACATTCAGGTCAAAGTCTCCATTGGCATTGAAAACCCCAAAACTTCCTGAAAACCATCCTCTTTTGAAATTTTCATATTTTTCTATCAGTTCCATACATTTAATTTTTGGAGCACCTGTCATGCTACCCATTGGGAACGTCGCATGGATCAACTCTAAAAGCCCCAAGTTTTCCTGAATCTTTGATGTAACTGTAGAAATCATCTGATGAACACGTGGAAAAGAATAAATACCAAATAATTCCTCCACTGAAACAGATCCAATTTCTGAGATTTTGGACATGTCATTTCGCATCAGATCGACGATCATCAGGTTTTCAGCGCGTTCCTTTTCAGAAGCTAATAATTGATCTTTCAGTTTAATGTCCTCTTGCAGATCAGCACTTCTTTTGATGGTTCCTTTGATGGGTTGCGCATAAAGTCTGCTTCCAGTTTTTTTTAAAAATCTTTCAGGGGAAGCTGAAATAAGGTATTTGTGTCCTGACTTAAAAATCCCTGAAAAAGGCATGGGTGATTTTTTCATCAGATCAATGAACCCTTGAACCGGATTCCAATCCGTATGGTCGAAAGAAAAACCCATACAATAATTAAGCTCATAGACGTCCCCTTCAAGGATATGAGTCTGTATCTTCCTGACACTATCGGTATAATCATTTTCGGAACTATGCCTCCTGACTTTTACAGTGGGATTTATAGTAGGCTTTGAATCGTACTCCAAGTATGCCTCTGAATACATCTTACAATTTTTCCCTTTAAAATGTAATTCTTTATCCCCAATCTCAATTCTCAATTCAGGTATAAAAAAAATAATGGAATCTAAATCAATTAATGTTGAATTATTACTTGAAAGCTTTTCAATTTCGTTTTTGTAATCGTAAGCTATCATGGCTACCAAGTCTGATTTACCATAATATGGAATCGCTTCAGCCAATGTTAACTTGGAAAATGACCCAAAAGCCTGATCTGGAAATGGATCAAAAGGATAATGAAAACCTTTACCCGTCTGAAAGCAGAATTCTGGAAAAGTGAGGTCCAGCCAATTTACCAGTTTCGATTCCCAATCATTTGGTTTAGGAATACGTATTTCAGAATTGTTCGACATATAACAAAACTACGACAAAGGCATAAAAAAAGAGGAAATCATACGATTTCCTCTCGTTAATCATTTAAAGGTTTTTTTATTGATTGGCTTTGATATCGAATTCAACACTTACTGTGTTGTATATAAACTGATCTTTAGCCTTATCTGTTGCAGAGCTTTCGTCTCCGTACATCAAACCCCAATCTGTTCTATCAATATTGAATCCAGCTTTAGCAGATACAGTACCATTAGAAACTTCAACTACTGCAGGGAACTTGATATTTTTGGTAGTACCTCTCATTTCCAGGTTACCAGAAATCCAATGAGTTGGATTTCCTTTTACCAACTCAGAATCTTTTTTAGGCGTGTTATCCGTTTCGAATTCTTCGTTATCTTCGATTTCTTCAGCTGAGAAAGGCTCAACCTTAGTCAATTCAAAAGTTGCCTCAGGATGATCTTCAGCAGCAAAGAAATCTTTAGATTGTAAATGTCCTTTTAATTTACCATAATTTTCAGAACCTTTTTCAAGGTCTTCGATTTCTAAGGCAGTGATGTCAAATACAAATTTAGCACCTGTAAGAGATTCGCCTTCAACCATCACTTCTCCATTTTTCATTGGAATAAAGCCATAATGTTGACCTGAAGGCTTGTATCCTCTCCAATTGATTTTGCTGGTGGAAGCATCTACAGTCAATGTAGAACCTGATCCTTCAGCAACATCTTCTGCTTCTCTGGTTTCTACTGTATTTCCTCCCGGTCCACATGCTACAACCATAAAGGCTGATGCTAAAAATAAACCTGTTTTTTGTAATAGTTTCATAAGTCTGAATTGTTTAAAATTGTTTTGTTTCTGTATTAAATGTACCAACACGAAAACCCTCTTTTGTTAAAAAAGTTCAAAGTTTTCAGAAAAAAAATACCTTTGGGTATAAAATTTCGGTTAATAATGTAAACAAGTGCCCCTATGCCATTGATAAAGAGTGTTAAAGGCTTCGAGCCAAAGTTTGGAGATAAATGTTGGCTTGCTGACAATGCCACCGTAATAGGAGATGTTATAATGGGAAATAATTGTACAGTTTGGTTCAATGCAGTGGTCAGAGGTGATGTTCATGAAATCAGAATTGGTAATCAGACGAACATACAAGACGGTGTAGTCATCCATGGAACTTACCAGAAATCTGGAACTTACATAGGGAATAGGGTTTCAATTGCACACAATGCGGTTGTACATGGATGTACTATTCACGATAATGTTCTGGTAGGAATGGGGGCAATTATTATGGATAACGCAATTATACATTCCGGGGCAGTTATTGCCGCTGGGGCGGTTGTTCTAGCAGGAACGGTAGTCGAGGCCAACAGCATCTATGCCGGAATGCCAGCCAAGAAAGTAAAAGATACAGGTCCTGAAATGATTGAAGTGATCAAAAGAACAGCAGACAATTATCCAAAATATGCCAATTGGTTTGAATAATCTCTGTTACACACGATTTTCTAAATCCTTTTTAAAAACACCTTGCAAATCCTGTTAAATCGTTGAAGTTTTTTCTGAATAGTACAATAGCCTTTGCAATCCATAAACTTATTCTTTAACTTAACTGGGAGTAAAGTTAATTTTTACGCCAAACCCAGTCTAACCAATTACCAACCAATTATTTGGATAATTCAAGCTTTTCCAAAAAGGTGTTTAAAAAGTAAACACCGTTCAATTGGTCCTATTTAAATTAAATTTCTTTGGTTAATACCACAAAATTAAACATCAAAGGAGTTAATTTTTAACTAATTCAAAATTTTATGAAGGAAGAATATTTCAAATGGTATTCGCAATATCTCAACAGGGAAGTCCAGACACTGGTTTTTGGCCATAAAGGTTACCCTGTGGTACTTTTCCCTACCTCAATGGGGTCATTCCATGAAAACAGGGATATGGGATTGATAGAATCAGCTAAATGGTACTTAGAACAAGGTTTGATTCAGATCTTTTGTCCAGAAAGTAACGATCGCGATAGTTTTTACAACAAAAATATCCATCCACATCAGCGGATTCAGAACCACGTAGCATACGATAAAATGATATGTCATGAGGTTGTAGAGCGCATCAGGCTTAACACAGGAGTTGGCAAAGTAGCAATGGCGGGTTGTAGCTTCGGAGGATACCATGCCGCAAATTTCGGATTCCGACATCCGGGGTATGTCAGTCATATTTTTTCCATGTCGGGCGCATATGAGATCAGAAATTTCATGGATGGCTACAATCATGATGACATTTTCTACAATTCTCCTTTAGAATACCTGCCTGGTTTACAAGATCAGGAGCTATGGAAAATGGACATTGTTTTGGGTACTTCTAATTGGGACATCTGTTTTGATGCCAACATCAAACTTTCAGATACACTTGAAAGTAAAGGAGTAAGCCATTGGCTGGATGTCAGAAAAGATAGACAACACGATTGGCCTGTTTGGAAAGAAATGTTTCCACACTATTTATCAAGAATAAAATTCAATTAACCAATACCAACTGTATATGAAAAAGATAGGAATCCTATTTGGCATGGAAGACACTTATCCCCATGCTTTTGTTGAAAGAGTAAACGAAATGAATGAGAAAGGCATCATAGCAGAGCCTGTAACTATTGACAAAGTGGTTCAAAATAAATTAACGGAATATGCGGTAATTATTGACAGGATTTCTCAGGATGTTCCTTTTTATAGGGCTTACCTTAAGAATGCTGCATTGACGGGGACAGCTGTGGTCAATAATCCTTTTTGGTGGTCTGCTGATGATAAGTTTTTCAATAACTGTCTTGCCGATGAATTGGGTGTTCCATTGCCCAACACTGTGCTTCTCCCCTCTGCCGAACACCCTACAGATACCACTGCAAAATCATTTAGAAATCTAAAAATGCCTTTGGACTGGGAATCGATATTTGAATATATTGGTTTCCCTGCCTATATGAAGCCATACGCTGGTGGTGGCTGGAAAAATGTTTACAGACTGGAGAACAAAGAGGAGTTTTTTGAAAAACATAGGGAAACAGGCCAATTGGTGATGTTGCTCCAAGAAGAAATTGTATTTGAAGAATATTTTAGGGTATACTGCTTAGGAGGGAAAGCCGTCCGTATCATGCAATATGAACCTAGAAATCCACATCATCTTCGTTATGTCATTGATGGACCACCTGCTTCCAAAAAACTGCTTAAAACTGTAAAAGATTACACGCTCAAGCTTTGTCATGGTTTGGGTTATGACTTCAATACAGTCGAGTTTGCTGTCAAGGACGGTGTCCCTTATGCTATAGATTTCGGAAATCCTGCACCAGATGCCGACATCAATTCTGTTGGTCAGGCAAACTTTGACTGGGTAGTGGAAGAGTCGGCTAAGATGGCCATAGCCTATGCAAAAGCCCAAAAACCAGGTAAAATCAACCTGACTTGGGGGACATTCATGAAGGATGCTGTTAGCATGGCAAAAAGATTTTGATATGAAAAAACTACCAATTTTCACCTTAGGTGTAGAAGAAGAGTACCAAATCATAGATCCCGATACCAGGGATCTCCGCTCCCACATGTCCAAAATAGTAGATGGAGCTAAGATTATATTAAGAGAACAGGTAAAGGCAGAAATGCACCAATCAGTGGTAGAAGTGGGTACTAATATCTGTCAAAATATAGATGATGCCAGAAAGGAAGTCTCCTTTTTAAGGAATAAGATCGTGGATCTTGCAAGCGAGCAAAATTTAATCGTTGGTGCTTCAGGAACCCATCCCTTTTCAAAATGGCAGGAACAACCTATCACGGATGATCCACGATATGATGTTATTGTGAAAGAGCTTCAAGATACTGCAAGATCCAATCTTATTTTCGGTTTGCATGTTCATGTGGGGATCGAGAATAGAGAAGTAGCATTGCATATCATGAATCAGGCCTGCTATTTCCTTCCCCATATCTATGCCTTATCTACAAACTCCCCTTTTTGGGAAGGAAGAGATACGGGATTTAAGGCCTACAGGGCACATATATTTGCGAAATTCCCCAGAACAGGTCTACCGGAATATTTTGATTCTGTACAATCCTATGACAACTTCCTTGAGACTCTTGTTAAGACCAACTGTATAGATAACCCCAAAAAAATCTGGTGGGACCTGAGGATGCATCCTTTTTTCTCTACTATAGAATTTCGGATTTGCGATATGTGTCTCACTGTGGACGAAACTATGTGCATCGTCGCTCTGATTCAAGCAGTGGTAGCTAAGCTTTACAAGATGCACATGATGAATACTAGTTTTAATGTCTATAGAGTTGCATTGATCAGGGAAAATAAATTCAGGGCCGCTAGGTATGGTACTGAAGGATTGATGATAGATTTCGGTCAGAAAAAAGAAGTGGAATATAAAGCCCTGATGTTGGAGTTATTAGAATTCGTGGATGATGTAGTAGATGAGCTTGGCAGTAGAGAGGAAATCAACTATATACACAAAATACTAGCTGAAGGCACTGGTGCAGACAAACAGAAAAAAGTATTTGAGGAAACCAATGATTTGGTAAAAGTTGTTGATTTCATCACGGGAGAATTTACCAAAGGTATCTGATAGTTTAAGAATACTATTCAAAGATTTGCTGGGGTAAAAAATAATTCAAAGATGAGTATAAGTGATAGATATAATGATATCTACTATCTTGCACCCTCATTATTATAATATCATGCAGGAAAAAATCAAAGTGGCCATTTTGGACATGTACGACGGGGAGCCAAATCAGGGCATGAGGTGCATACATGATATCATCAATAGATTTGCCGATGACTTGACTTTCAAGGTCTATGACTTAAGAGGAAAAGCTGAGCTACCCAACATAGAAGAATATAACCTTTACGTGGCAACCGGTGGTCCGGGAAATCCTCTGGAAGGAGATGGCAATTGGGAAGTAAAATACTCTCAATTTTTAGACAAACTTTGGGATTGGAACATCCATTCTGAAAAGAAAAAGTATATCCTATTTATATGCCATTCTTATCAAATGGCTGTCAAACATTTTGGCTTGGCTGAAATCAATAAAAGAAAGTCTACTTCATTCGGGGTAATGACTATCCATAAAACTGATGCAGGAATGGATGATCCTTTATTTGAGGGATTGGACAATCCTTTTTGGGCTGTGGACTCAAGAGATTATCAGGTCATCAAACCTCACCTTAAGAAATTCAGATCCCTGGGTGCTAAAATCATTGCTCTGGAAAAGATAAGAAGCCATGTAGAGTATGAAAGGGCCATCATGGCGGTAAGGTTCTCGCCCGAAATGGTGGGCACTCAATTCCATCCAGAAGCTGATCCGGTCAGCTTCCTAAATCACCTGAAGAAAGCAGAGATTAGGGAAAAATTGATCGCTTCAAAAGGTAAAACGAAGTACAGAACCATGCTGGAAAGGTTGGTTGATGAAAATACCATTTACAAAACCAACGAGACATTGATTCCCAATTTTCTGAAGCAATCAATAGAAAAAATAAAATTAGAACAAAGGGCAATACTTACTTAATCCTATGATATCTGAGTATAGAAAAAGGTTCAATGAACAATACAGCAAAGAGATTTACCAAGATTTCTTGGCTGACATTACTTCTGATTTCGACTATCTTCCAACTTTCCGGATAGCAGAAACCCCTTTTTTTATACAAGAAGAACTTAAGGAAAAATTATTGAAGGGTAGTCAAGAGGTCATTGATTTTATCAAAAAGAAAGAATTTAAAGACCTTACCCAAAAGTCCCTTCTGGTCAATTCCAATGTACCCAATGAAGATGCCCACACACAATTTTTGGCGATTGATTTCGGGATCTGCGAAGAAAATGGAAGCTTGGTTCCTAAGCTAATTGAGGTACAGGGTTTTCCTTCTGTTTTCAATTTTCAATACAATCTTTTCAAGAAATTTTGTACGCACTACCCTTTTCTCAAAGAATTCACACCATACCTCAATGGTTTGGATGAAGAAGGGTATATGACTAAGTTGAAAGAAACGATTTTAAATGGGCACAATCCAGAAGAGGTTGTGTTATTGGAAATAGAGCCAGAAAAACAGAATACCAAAATTGATTTTTACTATTGTCAACAGGATTTAGAAATACCGATTTGTTGTGTAACTGCACTTCATAAAAAAGGGGATCAACTATTTTATACAAACAAAGACGGTAAAGAAATTCAAATCAAAAGGATCTATAACCGTGTGATCTTTGATGAATTGGAATTGCGAAAAGACTTGAAATTAAGTTTTAGCTTTATGGATGAGCTGGATGTTGAATGGGCAGGACATCCAAATTGGTTTTTCAGGATATCCAAATTTGTTTTACCTTTTTTACAGGGACAATATTTTATTGAAACCAAATTATTGAGTGAGTTGGAAGAAATTCCTGAAGACTTAGAAAACTACGTGCTCAAGCCGCTTTTCTCTTTTTCAGGAAGCGGAGTAGTTTTCCATGTTAAAAAAGAAGATATAGCTAATGTAAAGGAAAAGGATCTTTACATTTTACAGAAAAAAGTCCACTATGCGCCAGTATTGCAAGCCCCTGATGCGAAGGTTAAGGTTGAGGTAAGGATCTTGGCGGTATGGCCCGAAAAAGATGAATCCCCCACGCTTATGGGCAACCTTGTCAGACTGAGTAGAGGAGAAATGATAGGAGTCAAATTCAACAAAGACAAGGACTGGGTTGGAGGCACTTTAGGCTTATTTGAAAAGTCATAAAATAACCCATCTGGCATTGATGGGTTATTCAAAAAAATCTCTTATTTATTTTTCTCAGGATCCTGTTGCGGTTGCCCCCATGCAGGCCTTGCCTCTCTCTCTTCAAGCTTCACCAATTTTCCATCTTCAAAGGTAGCCAAAACAAAGAACCTTTCTCCCCTATCGACCCTATATACAGTTTTTCCATTGTCAAGCGTATTGATCACGGCATCCCTATTCTGTCTCAAAAATCTTCTCTCATTCATGCCTTTTTCAAATTGAGGTCTTGGAAGAAAAATCCCACAAGAACCCAACATTAATAAAGTAGCGATAAAAACTATTCCTCTTTTCATAATTTTATTTTTAATATCAGATAAAAAGCGTCAAAAACTTTGCCACAATATTTATTCTTGATGCTTAGGCAATTAGATATTTCTCCCACTGAATATTATGCTCCTCATTTGGAAGATGAGGATTTTGCTTTACCTTTGTGACCTAGCGGCACGACCAGCTCCTGCTGAATCCCCCAGGTCCGGAAGGAAGCAAGGGTAAGCGGTTGTAGCGGTGCGATGCCGCTTCTTTTTTTTAATTAATCGTCTTTACTTCAACACCTGTCGGCGTTGGGAGTTTATGGGGTTTAGGCTTCATGTTTGCCCTCCGCGTTTCACTCGGGGTAAATACCCTTCAGATTTCAACCCCTTTCAGGGATTAAGGGGAGAATAGAACTTTTTCTAGCACTTTATTTCTGTAGGTTAAAAAAATCAATTATCATCTGACTGAGTAAAAGTCTATTCTAATTTCTCAAAACGAATTATTTATGATTTTAAAATGAATATGCTTAAAATCCATAGGGTATTTACTTTCAATAGTTTTATTCTCTGATGAGGTTTCGATGAAAGGTTGATACATGATTATCAATCCCGAAGGGACTGAATACCAACGGTTATTTATCCCGGATGCAATCCGGGGGCTTGGAATGAAGTTATTTCCGGCTCCCCCAACCCTATAGGTGTTGAATTTACAGCAGAAATTAGAAATATCTTCACAGGCATAACTAGGATAATCTAAATGCATCTATACAATTATCTGCATAGTTAAAGCCATTAAAGTGAAATGCTCTACCATCTTTCTTCTTCCAATTCCCCATTATTCGATTAACTTTGCTATCTGCATCAACAAAAACCTAATAAACATGAAATTCTTCATAGACACAGCAAACCTAGACGAAATCAAAGAAGCATATGATTTGGGCGTGCTGGATGGTGTTACCACCAACCCTTCCCTAATGGCCAAAGAAGGCATTAGCGGAGATGAAAAAGTAAGAGCACATTACAAGGCTATCTGCGATATTGTAGATGACAACGTAAGTGCAGAGGTAATCTCTACCGACTTTGAAGGTATGATCAAAGAAGGAAAAGAACTTGCCAAAATCGACAACAAAATCGTAGTAAAAGTTCCGATGATCGGAGACGGTGTAAAGGCAATCAAATACTTTCACAATGAAGGCATCAGGACCAACTGTACCTTGGTATTTTCAGCAGGTCAGGCAATTCTAGCTGCAAAAGCAGGAGCTTCTTTTGTTTCTCCTTTTATTGGCAGACTGGATGACATTTCTTACGATGGATTGGAATTGATCGAACAAATCGTCCATATCTACGATAATTACGGTTTTGCCACCCAAGTACTGGCCGCCTCAGTAAGACATTCAATGCACCTAATCAAATGTGCAGAGTTGGGCGCTGATGTGGTAACATGTCCTTTGAAGGTCATTACCGGATTATTAAAGCATCCGCTGACTGATTCTGGTCTAGCCCAATTCTTGGCAGACCATGCCAAAGCTGCAGGTAAATAAATTCCCAATTCTGAAACCGAAGTGTAATTAGCTTCGGTTTCAGAATTATGGCCCAGTAGACAAAACAATTTTCGAAAATCAAGGTAATACCACCAATCCAACAACGTTAAGATTTTTTACCATGTATATCATCAAAGTAAAAGGCAAAGCCAAGATTCCTGATTACATTCAAATAAGAGACCTCAATTTTGTCTTGGTAGCGTATTTCAGGGCAGATCGACCTTTAAAAAATCTTGAGAAATTTGGTTTAGAAGGAAAAGAAAAAGAGCTGGAAGAATTGATCAACCAACTTCCTTTTGGAAAACTCCAAAAACTTGAATTGTAATTATGGATTTCGGAAATCAGGCAATCATCAAAGTTTCTAATGCACATATCTTCCAAGGTATGGATGCTATTCTTCAAGATGTAAACTTCTCCATTGAGCAGGATGAGTTTGTGTTTTTGATTGGGCGAACAGGAAGTGGTAAAAGCTCTTTACTTAAAACACTCTATGCTGATCTATCCCTCAAAATGGGGGAAGCTGAAATCGTGGGCTTTAATCTGGCACAAATAAAAAACAAAGAAATTCCATTTCTAAGGAGAAAACTGGGAATTGTCTTTCAGGATTTTCAATTGTTTCCAGACAGAACGGTGGCAGAAAACCTCTTTTTTGTGATGAAAGCTACAGGCTGGAAGGATAAATCCAAGATGAGTAATAGGATGATAGAGGTTCTGTTGAAAGTAGGTCTGGCAGATGCTTCCACAAAAATGCCTCATCAACTTTCGGGCGGAGAACAACAGAGGGTAGTAATAGCAAGGGCATTGATCAATCAACCTTCTATCTTACTGGCCGATGAACCTACTGGAAATCTAGATCCGGATGTAGCTGATGGAATTTTCAGACTTTTTCAGGAAATCAATAAAGAAGGTACTGCTATTTTGATGGCTACCCACAACCATGATTTATTAAGGAAATACCCTTACAGGGTTCTGAAGTGCGAAAAAGGGAAACTCTTGGACAGCAAAACTGCGGATATCAGCATCAATACCTCATTTTAAATGAGGTTTTTTTATGTGATTTAAGCATTAGAAATTGACAATCAGATTAGAAAAATAAAACTTCAAAAGCTTATTTTGTGTTAGACATACATTAATTAGAAGCATATGTTACAGAAATCTAAAAATATCCTCCTGCTCTTTTTTATTGCTCTAATCTCATTTTCATGTCAAGATGAGGAAGAGCAAGGACAAATAGATAGAGAACCTTCAAGAAATGCTGGGATCAATCAATGGATTCAAAGCCTTATGGACCAAGGTTATTATTGGTTGGAGGAAATGAATAATCCAATTTCCATAGATGCTGATCCTGAAGAGTATTTTAAAGCCCTTTTATTCACACCCACCGACAGGTATTCTGAAATATTCCCAAATTACCAAGAGATAGCAAATAGCCTTCAGGGCATAAGAAGGGAAGCGGGATATGAGTTTCTTCTTGCACGGGAAAGCCAAAATAATGAAAATGTTCTAGCCTTTATTTCCTATACAAAAAAAGGCAGCCCTGCTGAAGATGCTGGCCTTCGAAGAGGAGATATCATTACTCAAATCAACGGCACTACCTTAAACACAGATAACTTTCAAAGTTTACTGAGAACTATCTCGGATAGCCATACCCTAAGTTATTTAAGGTATAATGAAGAGGCTGATCAATACGAACCACAGGGAGAAGTCAGTCTTCAAACTGTCCAATTATCTGAAAATCCTAACTTTCTCGACACTGTATATACCATTGAAAATCAAAAAATAGGATATGTCGTTTATCATTTCTTTGCTGCTGGAATTACAGGTCAGGAGGACAGGTATGACAGGCAGATGGATGAAATTTTTGCGAAATTTAAATCTGAAGGTATAAACAGTCTCATTTTAGATTTCAGGTACAATGGAGGTGGTTCTTTAAGCAGCACAGTCAATCTTGCTTCTCTAATTGCACCTAATGTCACTTCAGAGGATGTATTTCTGGAACAAAAGTACAATAGCTTCTTGTCTCAGTTTGAAGAATTTCAGGATGACAAACTTGAATTCTTATCCAAAAGTCAAAATCTAGGTCCAATCTTGAACGGAAATAGGGTTTATATTCTGACAAGTGGCAGAACTGCTTCTGCCAGCGAAATGATTATCAATGGTCTCAAACCTTATATGGATGTCAAACTTATAGGAACCACAACCGAGGGTAAAAATGTAGGCTCCGTATTGCTTCAGGATTCGGATAACCAAGAAAATGATTACGGAATGTTGCCTATCATCACCATGTTGTTCAATAGCAATGGGGAATCTGATTTCATCAACGGTTTTGAACCCAATATTGAAGCAATTGAATTGACTCAAAGATTTTTGGCTCCTATCGGTGATACCAG
>NZ_REBN01000193.1 GCF_007692705.1 Mongoliibacter sp. | reverse complement strand
CTTGAAAAACTCAAATTCAAGTCTTTTTTGATCTTCATCGCTTTTGGCTCCGCCTTTATACCTTTCCCTTTTCAAAAAATCAGTTTTGATGACGCTGGATTGTTCTAGTGTATCCAACAAATCAGCCCGTTCTTTGGCAGCCAAAAAAAACGGAATGTAGAGGTGTTTTGATTTCCCCAATAATTTCTCCCCATTGAGCCAAAAATACTGCAGATGGTCTTTGATATTTTTCAAAAAATTGGATGTAGCCTGGCCGCAGAAGCCTACACTGATCTCTTTCTGCTTTGAAACTGGCTTCCATTGCCCATTGAACCATTTTTTCAATGGGTCTTGTTGCAGTAAAGCAGGTATGGCCATCTGCTGCTTCATACTTTTATATGGGCCGGGAGTGAGGAGTAGGTAATTTTCAACCCCCGGGTCAAAAAGCAAATCTGCATCGGATACCATAACCAAGGTTTTTTGGAAGGTGGAGGCCAGACTATCATGGTATTGAATACATTTCCGACCACCAGCACGACCTAATAAATCTGACAGGGGAATGGGTATAAAAATAAAATCTGCTTCTTCAACTGAATTGACAAGTTCAAAGTATTTTTCTCCCTCATCAGCTAGCTGAATTTTCTCCGAATGTATGGACACAAATAGGTCAAAGAAGTAACCTTCACATAAATGGTCTTGGTCAAAATAAAGCTTCACCTTGGAAAATGTGAAGATGCTATCCAATTCTTTTTTCAAAAGTCTGTCAACCATTACTTCAGCTTAAATTTCCCTCTTGGAAAAAATCGATATTGCAATTTTCTGAAAACACTTCTCACTTTACTTGGGGTGAGGTATTTTATCAGGTTTACCAGATTAAAATCCTCTGGAAGCTTTCTGGAAAAAGGAGTTTGCCTTAGGTATTTCCAAAACAAAAATTTGAAAGGATGCTGATTGCTTGTTTGCCAAGGCTTGCTGCTACCTGTAAAATGAACGATGACTGGATTAATCTTTGCCTTTCTGATTTCTTCTATATCAACTCCAGGATCATCTGCCTCATACTCCTCCTCATAAAAATCCATAGTCAGGTTATATTTTACAGGAAGTTTTTTCCACCTGTTTTTAACCATAACATTCAATCCGCACTGATCTACAAAACGGATTAATTTAGGGTTTTCATGCACAAATTCTACAACTTTTCTACCCAGATTATTTTCTCTCCATTGCCTGAGATTCATCAACATTACTCCTGAATTAAAATAACCATCCTCTTTTTCCACTCCCAATTTTGGACTCCAATCTACTCCAGGGGTCCAAACAGCGGCAAGGTAATCATTTGTAAGATCGGTCTCCCATATGGGTTTCAAAGAGCCTAAAACAATAATATCTGCGTCAAGGTATAAGATTTTATCTTCTTTGAGGAGATCAGGAATTAATAGTCTATAATAGTTCGCGCATTGAAAATGTAAAGAAGTGACAAGCTGGCTTAAATCTCTTTCTTGAATAATCTTGACTTCAAAGTCTAAATCACCTGTTATTATACGGAATTTGTTTTTTTCATCATCTGAGATTTCATTGCAGAAAAGATAAATCTTTCTGATTTCTGCCGCATTATACTTCAACAGGGAATGCATGGCTACAGCCAGAGGCATGAAAAATCTTCTGTTTACAGCAAAAGCTACAATCATAGTGTTGCCTGATTTCTATCGGTTTTGAATATCTTATCATACTCACTTTCTGGACCAAAGATCTCTCTGTACCATAATGAGGTGAAGAACAACTGCTTCATCCAGCCTAAGTTTTCTGTTGGATTAACTTTAAAATCCTCCACAGCTTGTTTGATGTCTAAGTGAGAAAGAAAACCCATTTCAAACAAAGGAGAAAGATGCATAGATTCCAAATGATCTCTCAATTCGGGGTTCTCAAGAATGTATTTATCCCAAGGCATAGAGAGTCCAATTTTTCTATGGTCTCTGATATAAGTCGGCAATTTCTTGCCAAAGGAATTCATCGCCAACATCTTCCCCTTGCCTTTACTGTTGAAATATTCATCAGGCAAGGAAGCTGCTCCGGTAACCAATCTATAATCCAAATAAGGTTCTCTGCATTCGATTGAGGCTCCCATGGTGGTCCTGTCATTCTTATCATTGAGCGAATGTAGATGGGAATGCTGCTCTAGGTAAAGCAGTTGTCTATACCTATTAGTTGGGTAAAGTGCTTTTGCCTCCTCAAGAATGTTTACCCTGTAAGAAGGTATGAGATTAGAAGACAGAATTCCAAGTTTCTTAAGATCGTTAAGATAAACCTCGTTGGCATTCATAATCATCTGAGCATCAGGATTCCTTAAAGACATGTAGCGCTTTAACTTTTTTAGCCTGTCTTTTTTTAGGTATTTATCTGGTATCAGATTAATCAAATCCAAAAGTCTATACCTGAAATTTCCGTCATGCACTTTATACCTTACATATCCCCCCAAAACTTCATCTGCCCCTTCTCCAGTAAGAAGTACAGTAACCTTTTTTTTAGCTTTTAGACTTAATCCCAGTAAAACATTGTCTGTAAAATGCATCAATGGCTCATCATTGATATGTATTGCCCTTTTGGTAAGCGCTACTTGCTCTTGACCCAAAAATTCATGTCCATTATAAGTAACATTAAGCTCTTCAGAAAATCTTTTTGCAATGTGGGACTCATCATGTTGGTATCCTTTAAACATTACATTCCAAGAACTCAGATTCTTAAATCCTTGACTAGCCTGACTGTGCACAATACCACTGCTATCCAAGCCCCCACTTAACAAAGTTCCTACAGGTACATCAGCGATCATCCTAAGCTTGACACTATCATTAAAAGTATCTTCAAACCATTCATAGGGTTTGGCAATATTTTCAAAATTTCTTGCAGCATCTCCCAAATGAAACCATCTCTTGGTTTTAACGTCCTCGGCGTTAGATGTTAGTTCCATCAAATGACCTGGAAGTAACCTGTTAATCCCTTTAAATATGGTATTCTCTCCTGAAACATACCTGTAAATAAACAATTCATCTAAGTGATCAGGATCCACCTGTCTTGAGACACCTGCGGCAAAAATCCCCTTGGGTTCACTAGCGAAGCTAAAGCCTTCTTTTCCAAAATGATAAAACAAAGGCTTGACACCAAACCTATCTCTTACCAAACTCAGCTTTTGTTCCTTCTTGTCCCAAAAGGCAAAGGCAAAAAAACCATTAAGCCTATCCAATACAGCAACACCGTATTCCATTAACAAGTATAAAAGCACCTCAGTATCTGAGGTGGTCTTGAAGCTGTACCCTTTTGCTTTTAATTCTGGGTAAAATTCCTGGAAGTTAAATATCTCACCATTGTACACCAGCACATAATTACCGCAAGGCGAATGAAAAGGTTGATTGGCATGCTCAGAAAGATCGAGAATGGAAAGTCTTCTGTGTCCCAAAGCAAGCTTACCTTCAAGATATACACCCTCCGCATCAGGTCCTCTATGGTAAATGGCATCGCTCATAGCTTTTAACCTCCCTTGAAAAGCGGGTTCTTGATGCTGCCAAAATCCTACGATTCCACACATATTATTTTTTCTTTTCTAAAAGTTGTAAATACCTTTCAAAGATAAGTTTCATATTTCTTTCAAAACTAACCTTTGATTCTATAAAATCTCTATTCAACTGAACCTGATCGAAATATTTATCTTTATTCAAAATATATTCTTCAATTTTAGAGGCTAATATTTCCGGTTGTCCTACAGGAACAAGAAAACCATTCTCCCCTTGCCTGATAAATGCTCTATTTGCCGGTAAATCAGTCACAATCGGAAATGAGCCGCTGGCCATGGCTTCAAAAAGAGAAGCAGAAACCCCTTCTGTTTCTGGAACAGCCAGATAAAAATTACTTTCTGCAAGTAATTCAGGAAGCAATTTATTATCTATTCGGCCAAAAAAGCGAATCCTATCTTCAACTTCCAACTCTTTACTCAAATCCTCAAGTTTGGTCCTCAGAACTCCGTCTCCCACTATCCAACAACTGGCATTGACTCCTCTCCTTTTCAAAATGGCAAAAGCCTTGAGAATATCTTCATGCCTGTATATATCAGAAAGGGACCTGGTCACTATACCGATTGCCTCATGCTCCTTCTGTGTTTGTGGTCTGAATTTATAATGAGAAAGGTTGATACCTTTAGGTAAGACCATGATCTTTGAAGGTGCTGCACCAGATTCGAGCATTGCATAGGTCATAACATTTCCCCAAGCATGGACTAAATCCGCCTTTTTATATACTTTTCTTTGAAAATATCTTTTGTAAATTCCTGTAAAGCCTTCTTCAGGGAAAGCATCAGTAATACCCTGCTGGGCAACTACCCTTACCTTAGCCTTTACGAGTAAAGCAAAAAAACCATAGCTGGTAGCCCTTTCTGCCAATACCAAATCATAAGGCTTTTGGAATCTCATGAAAAATAGTTCTATAAGAAACCGGGCAAAAAAGAGTAATCGCCTCCATCTTTGAGGGGTAAAAGCCACTTCCTTGGTTTCTATTTTTTTCCCAAGATTCAGTTCAATACCTTCAATCCAGGTCTTAGCATCGGCCCTATAAGTTTCTCCCAGGAATAATATTCTCATAATTGTCTTAATTTCATTCGGATTTCAAAAATTCCAAAACAGAGCCAGGGTTCCATTTCAACTGTTTCTTTGCCAAATCATCATCAAATGTTAAACTGGAAGTGAGTTTTTCCAAGCGGTAGGAATTCAATGGAAAAAAAGAAAGCTTATCGCCAATGGCTGCAAAAGGTTTAAGCCAGAGAAGTGGAATCCTCCTGATTTTCTTTTGATATTTTTCAGCTAGAGCCTCTTCAATTTCCCTCATACTAGGGTGCCTTTGATCAGTCAGGTTAAAAGTACCGTTTACACCTTCCAACCTTGGAATCAAGTCAGCAATATCCTTTGCCAGAACAGCTGATTTTCTGGAAGATCCGGTTCCAATCCCCAAATAATACCCATTTTGGATAGCCCTTTCCATAGCACCTAAGTTACCAGGAGCATTTTCACCTACGATTAGGGGAAGTCTCAAAATCACCAAATTAACCTGCTTGAGATTACACCACTCTTTGAGGTAGGTTTCAGCCATGATTTTACTTTTGGCATAGGGTGTTTCACCCAATAAAGGGGAAGATTCATCTATACCTTCGCCTTCCTCAAGACCATATACTGCTACTGTACTGATAAATATGAGGTTTTGAGGAATATTGCCTGATCTTTCAAATCCTTTGAGGAGGTTCACGGTTCCTTTATAATTGATCTTGAAGAAGGCCTCCTTTTCTTCAACTGTTTTTGGAATGATATGGGCTTTCCCAGCGCAATGTATAAAAGTCTTTACTTCTGGTATACCTGTGGCAACACTTTCCAAATCACACAAAACATCATCGCTTTGACTCCGGCCCAAAGTATAGCATTCATTTTTGATTTTCATGAAAATCACTTTGCCCAAAAAGCCTGATGCTCCCGTCAAAAGGTATTTTTTCATTCCAGTTCCTTAATTTTTTGAAGATATATCGCAGAAAGTATTCCTCTGTCAAATTCTTCTTCTGCAATTTTTTTTGCTGCTTTTGCCATCGCTTCTCGGATTTCAGGCTGTGTATGCAATAGCAGCATCGCGTCCGCAAATGTCTTGGGATCATTGGGATCCACATTAATACCACAGCCTGCATTCTCTACAAAATCCCTGATCCAACCTTTTGTAGATTGAATAATTGGAACTCCGGCAGCAAATGAGTCAAACATTTTATTGGGCGAATTGGTGTGTAAAACAGGTATGTCTTTGAAGGTTACAAAACTCGCTTGCGCAATGGAAAACCACTTAACCACTTCTCTTTTTGGTATTAGGCCAAAAAATTTAACGTTTTGTTCAAGTCCAAATTTTCCAATAAGACTTTCCAGATGTTCTTTTTCAGCCCCATCGCCAATCATAGCTATTTTCACATCATTCTGTTTCAATTGAGCTACCCCATTGATAATCTGTGAACACTCATCCATCAAACCCAAGGAACCTGCATAAATAAAAACTGATTTCCCATTCCAGTCTGATGGGAAATTTTCCGGATATTGCTTTTCCGGTAATTGAAAAAGATCATTGTCTGATGAATTGGGGATTACCAAGGTTAATGCCTCAGGGCAAACTTGTTTGACACCTGCTTCCATTCCAGGTGAGCAGGCCACCACCAGATCAGATTTTTTATAAATCCACTTTTCAAAAGCATAGCCCAATCTGACAATTAAAGGATTTTTTATTTTTTCAAGCTCCACAGCCCCTCTCGGCCAAAGATCTCTTACTTCAAACACAAACTTTTTACCCCGAATCATGGTAGCGGCTAACCCTGGAATAGCAATGGTAATCGGTCCAGAACTGCATAAAACCACATCGTAAGACAACCTTAAAGCATAAAATACAGATACACAGGAGAAAATAAAGGCATTGAGCATACGACTAAACAAACCTGCTTTGTTAGAATCCGGAGAGTTGATGACAATCAAGTCTATATTCTCAATTCTTTGTTTAGAGATAAATTTATCGGCTTTAATATCGGATTTATAATAAGGAGAAGTTACTACAGTGACTTGATGACCTTCATTAGCCCATCTTTTCGCAAATTCATAGAAACGGGTACTCCAACCACCATTAGGTGTACCGAAATACTGGTAAAAAATAAGGATTTTCAAAATGTTATATATTTTTTGTTTTTAAGGGGGAAAGCTATTATAACTACCTGTTCTCAAAATTATCACGAGCCATATTCAATATATCGAAGAAATGCTTGGAGAAGGCTGCCCCCGATTTCTTGGGGTCTATTGCATTTTCGAAGCTAGTCTTCCCTTTTTCTGCAATTTTTTGAAAAGCTGCTGGATCTTTGAGTACCTTTTCAATTTTAGCTTTGAGATCCTTGGCATCCCATCGGTAACTTAAATGGTTGTCATCCTGGTAGATGTCAGGATATGTTTCTATATGGCTCATATCCGGTTTGAAAAGTAAAGATCCAGTCCGGAAAGTTTCAAAATCCCTATAGCATATTTCCCCCCAACCAAATGGAGAGAGACTGATAATGGTTTCTTTCATTTGAGCTAAATAAGCCTTAGGGCCAAGTATGACGTCTGCTTTGTAGGAAGATTCAAAGTCAAAAGTTTTGAAAACTTTTAAGGTCAAAAGTCTATGTAACCTGAAAACATCATGCTGACCTGGAAAAAGATTTCCCTTAAACATAATTTTATTACTTCTTTTTTGAAGTTCACAAACAGGCTCTGGGGGAATAACAGCGCTATTTTTATTTAGGATGTTCAAAAATTTCCCCAGTTTTCCGCTCATTTGAACCTTCCAATCAATAAGTGCTAAATTCCAAGAAACACTGATTTTGTGCAAATGCCCTTTACTAAGTGAAATAGGTTCAAAGCTATTTTCATTTTTGAACTTGAATTGAGACATCATCTGATCCCTGAAAAAGTGACGCTTTAAGGGTTGCAGGTATATTGTCTTATCCCTGAGTAATTGCTTGGATAAATACAAATCCACCTGATCCACGATTTCTGGAAATATTGGTCCTGTGGAATCATTACCTGAAAGAAAAATGATTGGACAATTTTGTTCTTCCCTAAGTTTCTTTAAAAAGTCTACCTTAGAGTATCGCTTTCCTATTAATCTTGGTAAAGATAAATCAGAAACAAACAGATAGTCGAAGGTATCGGATAAAGCCTTTTGAAGAGAGTGTGTAAAAACAAACTCACAGCCCTGTTGCTCTAACATTTCTTTAAACGACAACAAAGGAAAAACAGAATTATGCCCTTCCCTATGACGGAAATATAGAACTCCTATTCTCATACATTTTCATGAACCTCATTAATAATGAGTTGGAATTTACCAGATTTAGATCTCGGTAAAAGCTCCACCTGCTGAAAATCAAATAAAAAACTTTCTTTATAGAGGGTTTCAAAGGACTCTTTGATTTTTTGTTGACTGCATTCGTCAAGCTGTTCCTTTGAAATATATTGTAGTTGAAAACTATTTTCTGTCTTCTGAATCAATGTGAACTGTTCCACTTCTGGGAAAAATTTCAATACCCTCACTACTGTCTGAACAGTGATGTATTTATTTTGGGGTGTTTTTAAAAACTCCGTGGTTCTTCCCAAAACTTCTTCCAACATAGGCAGCTCCATACCACAGTCACAAGTAGTCTTTTTGCTCTTTATTGCCAAATCGCCAATTTCATACCGGATAAGAGGTGTTGTGTAATTATCCAAGCCAGTAAGCAATACCCTACCCATTTCACCCGGACCCACTTCATTTCCGTTTTCATCTACAACTTCCAAATATACATGGGGTGTCATGATATGGTACGAACCATGACTGCACTGTGATGCTACCATTAAACCCTCCGAACTTCCATAAGTATCGTACACCTTGCAATGAAAGGCCTGTTCTATAGCTTCCCTAAAATTTGGCAATAACTTTTCCCCAAGTGAAATTACGGACTTGAACCTGATGTCGCTGAGTCCGTGATCAAGAGCTGTCTTTGCAAATAAATACAGACTGGATGCATAGGCTACATAATGGTCCTTAGGCTTCTTTCTCAAATCATGAAGCTCCTTCAACATCTCATCCTCGTGATGCTTGAGGGCCTCAATATATTTCGTCCTGAAGAAAATATCCTTGATGCGCTTTTCTCTTGAACGGTTCAGATTTACCCCAGTTTGTAAAATGCTATTCCCATATTCATAGCCTGCCCAAGACCACCAAGTGAGTTGGACTGCTCTTGTGGCAGCCATTTCTTCTTTGTTGAAATAAACCTTGCTAGGTGGACCGGTAGATCCACTTGACATCACTGCCTGAAGACCATCTAGAGATTTCTTTGTGATCAATTGATCGATTTTATCCCTTACTGTCTGTTTATCCAGTATAGGGAATTTTGACAAAAACTCTTCAGGGTCAGCTGAGGGACTAATATCAAGAGCCTGATAATAAGGGCTGTGCAAAATAGCATACTGAAGAACCTTTCCCAGTTTTTGATTTTGTAAAGATTTCAGCTCGACTGCTGAAAGCCTTGTCAATCCTTGGAGCTCCTTGATTTTTTTTGGAAGTCCACCTCCTAAAAATTTATCTCCGAAAGGAAGCAAAAAGTTTTTTAACAGAAATGAATACATCATAACAGATTTAAAACCGGTCTGGGCTTTTCTTCAGAACTCACTTTTTTTACGGGTTTCTTTTTCTTCAGTTGTACAATTTGCAAAAGACTCAGACCAATCATCAACGGAGATATAAATGTCCTCATGGCCGCATGGAAACTGGTGTAAATTCCTACAAGGAAAAAGGCCAAGAGCAATCCCCTTATCATTGGGTTTTTATGTTTTCTGTAATTGATAAAACCTACATAACACAACAAAATAAAATACATCAAACCCAACAATCCGTGCTCAGCAAGTAATCGGCTAAGCTCGATATGAGCAGCAACTTCTTCCATTGTATTTCTGAGATACCTGGATGCGCCTGCTCCCACTCCCAGAAGTATGTGATTTTCCCAGATTTCCAAATCGCCGGTAAAAATATCAAGTCTTCCTGTGGTATAGGTATTGAGGTCTTTTTCTTTTGCACCGGCCAGTGTACCTGCGGTCTCTCCTTGGTATCTTAATAAAAGCATTCCTCTAGTCAGCTCATTGGCTACATAGAAAGAGACAACAATCAATAAAATTGCTGGAATTACAAACTTGCCGATTTTGGGCAGATTATATTTTCTTATCTGTATGCCCGTGCTTTTTGATAGAAAGAATAAAACCACGACGACACCGACTACAGTCCCAAACATCCCTCCCCTTGAAAAGGTTAACAATCCCTGCACACAGAATGCCAGGAATATAAGTGCATCCAACCATCTTATTCCTGAAAGTCTCCACTTATTGAGCCAGATGACAAAAGCTAAAAATGCACCTAAACCCAAAGCTGTAGACACCTGATTTGATCCAAAACCAGCACTTGCCAGAGTATTGGCTCCCAATTCGAAATCAACATCATCAAAATCCGGAACCCTATATATCGTAAAACTCAAGACCGAAACCAGAGGCAATACTGCCAATAACAGTGAATAGCCTAGGACCTTAACAGATACTCTTTTTTGATAAAAAAACCAAACGGCCAAAGCCACATTGATTGGTCCCAATACATTGAATACCAAGTCAAGCCATTCAACTCTACCGGATTCATCGATAATCAATGCCGGAATCAATAAAAACAACATTACGAATCCAATCCAACTCTTTTTTTGGAACGTAAATATCCCAAATACGAGCAATAAGAAAAGAAGATATTTCCCCAACTCATAAGGAATGAATGGGGAGGAGCTCGCCATTCTTGCAAGGAGCTCAAATGATGTCAGATAAACCGTATATAAAATGAGAGGGGCTGGAGAACGGGTAGATTGCAATACCCATAGAATTGAAGATATGGCCACCAAATAAAACCATATAATCACTGGTAATGGAGAAAATGCAGACGCCAACCCCAAAACCACATGGAATACTAGCCACAAAAGGGGATATTTTGATGTTACTATATACTTCAGCAATTTCTAACCTTATTTATTTTTTTGCAGCACAAAAGCACTTTTTGAATGGGAGCCTAAAGATACGGCCCATTAGTTAATCATCTTTGCTACTATCATTTTTAATTTTTTCGGCCAATCCTTATCCATACAAGGTTTTTCTATCAAAACAAAGAATATTATTGATACAAAAATCACAATTGGAATTCCAATCATTAGCTGAACCATCAGATTAGGAAAATAATCATTCGAAACAGAGAATCTCCCAGTAAACTTCATCAGAAGGTGGAAAAAGGGATAATGAATAAGGTAGATGGTGTAACACATCCCTCCTACCAAATAAATTATCGATCGGCTAAAAAACCAATTGAATACATGTCCCTTGAATGTCGCAATGAAAAGTAAAAATATTGAAATATTGAAAAGCAGGTTATTCAGCATATCCACCTGAGGCTTATAAAAATAAAAGAGTGTGAAAATGGATATCAATCCAAAAATATCCCATAAAAATGATTTTGTTTTAAAATAATGTTGATAGTGTAAATAAGCTAAAGCAAAGAAAAACCCAGTGAGAAAATTACTTAAAAACACGAATATAGTAAAGTCCCAACCAGGTGTACTGTTCGAATAGATATAATTTTTGGCAAAAATAGAAGCTGAAAATAGCAGGAGCAAACAAATCAATACCCATGCGCTATGTCTTTTAAAAAATATGAGCATGGCTAGAAATGGGATCAAAGAATAGAACTGTACCTCTGTTTCCAAACTCCAAGTCACGGGATTGATGATAGAGGGCATTTCATAAATAATGGTATGCAAGTAGAATAAACTGGCCCAGAAATGAGATAACATTTCCGAATAATCCGCTCCAAGTACTAGGATATGGACTAAAAAAAACAAAATTAAGGTCACAACAAAAGGAGGTTCAAGTCTGGTCAATCTCCGAATAAAATACTGCTTCAGAGAAATCGCTCTGCCACCATACCAATAGTGCTTGATAAAAGGAACCGCTAAAATAAATCCTGAAATCCCAAAAAAGACTTTTACACCCAAATCCATTCTCACAATCCACCATCCTAAATTTAAAAATCCATCATCTGGTAGGTTGTTTAACCAATCCACACCTATTTCTCTGGAATAGGCTGTGTTGAGGTGGAAAATTAAAACAGTGAAAATTGCGAAAAAACGTAATCCATCAATTTCAGGGATAAAATTACCTCCTGATGTTTTTCTTTTCAGTAAAGTATTAAATTTCCAATTCATGCTTTACTGTTTTGCAGCGGAGCTACTTGTCCCCTTAGCACGTCCAACATGTATCTCGCCTGAACTTCAGGTTTGCAATATCTTTCAAAATACTTCTTCCCACCTAATGCAATTTTACGGTGGTAATTACTGTTTTCTGATATGAAATTGATCACTTCAGGCAACTCCTCCTTGTCATGGATGTAGTGGATTTCCTCGCCATTCTTTGGATAAACTGGTAAGTGAATTTTAAATGGGAAAGATAAGACAAAAGAACCCAGATTCTGACTTTCAGCAAGTCTCCAACTCACAGCACCCAAAACAGCCGGATTGTTAAATGTAATCATAGACTTTCTTGATTTTTGTGCGAAGGATGTTGGACTGTACTCACGGGTATTTAATAAATGTTCATACTCACCATGTGCACCATCCTTTCTGCGAACGAACCCACCTTCAAATTCAATTTTGGGATTTTGTCTACATGCTTCAATAAATGCAGCACGCAATTCATTAGCCCATTTTTCTTTTTTCCAAATGGATCCTGAAAAGAAAACATAATTGGAGATCCTATAATCCCAAACCTCATCTTGATAGCGTGTTCTCAAATTTTGGGCATACAATTCTTTTAGAAGGGCGACTGGAGCTATTTTAAAAAGCGGATTTAATTTAAAAACCTTAAAGTAGTCTTTATGAACCTTGATAGGATAATGAGGGAATAAAGGGAAGACCTTGTCCTTCTCATAAGCATCATGGCCTTTTACTTTATTGGTAGCAAAATAAAAATCAACCTTATCAAGGAGACTTTGATCTACGCCCATAGGGTCATGGTTATCCACAACTCCAATTTTGCCTCCTACCTCAAATATTAAAAACCCTCTATTGTTATAAGACTCAAATTCTTTAGAACCGGTATATTCCAAATCAGCAGTTTTATTTAAACCGTGGAGGTAGTATGACGAGTAATAGTTTGAAATATTATGAATGTAAACTTTCAATGCAAATTGGTTTTTAAGGTTTGATTGCTTAATCCTAAAGCCTGTAAAAATTCGAAATATTCAGTTAAAAATTGTTCACTACCATACATTTCTTTCACGTGTCTTTGAAAGGCAATTGCTTTTTCTTCCGCCTCCTCATGCTGGGTGCTCACATAAACAATGGTTTCAGCCAAATGACTTGGACTATTTGCCGGCACAATATACCCGTACTGCCCTTGTCCTAAAACTTCTGCACAAATCCCCACATCAGTGGAAATCACTTTCAGCCCAGCCAAGCCATATTCAAGTAGAGCAACAGGCAAACCTTCCCGATCAGAACATACAAGACCTACATCTCCGCTAAGTAAAACTTCTCCAACATCTTCAATAGGCCCTAATACACTCACTTGATTATTCCATCCATTAGTATTGATCAATTTGTTTACTTCTTGGAATATTTGCTCATCCATTACTTGTCCTATCAGCTTCAAATGGAAATCAAAATGCTGAGCCTGAAGAATTTCAACCGCCTTGAGTAGATTTAAGTGTCCTTTTTCCTTTCGAAAATTGGCTACATGCAAGATGTTTGGAATTGGGTTCAATTTCTTTTTCTTCTTAAAATTCAAAAAAGGGAAGTTTTTGATGTATTTGATCTTGTTTGGAGAAAAGCCAAGTTCTTTGATCCACCAATCCCTGATTTCAGAATTTACAGTAATTATTCCATGGATGAACTTGCTGAATATTTTAAGTTCTTTTCTTGGATTATCCCTGATTACCTCCTCATTCACCCCCAAGTGGTCATGCCATATCAATTTCACTTTAGGGAAAAACATCCTGATCCCCACAGCCCAATAAATAGAAGTAGAGTGTGCATGAAGAATATCAGGTTTAATTTCTTTAACCAAGCCCATTAATTTTTTAAAGGCCTTCAAATCAAAAGTGCTTCTTTTTTGAAGGCTATGCAGAGTTACTCCTGGCAAAAGGAATTTTGATAAGGGTCCTTCTTTTCTGGAAACCGCCAAAAAAGACTCTATTCCAACTTCGCTGAAGGCATTGGCAATATTCACAGCCATCCTTTCTGCACCTCCCATTTCCAATGTGTCTATAAGTTGAAGAATCCTCATACCTCAATCAATTGCTTAAAATAGCCTTAATTTCTGATTCAAATTTCTCCAATGTAAAAGCTCTTGACCAGGCCATAGCCTGGAATGCTTTCTCCTGGTAGACCTCAGGATGGTTGAGGTAATATTCAATTTTTGACACAATTTCATTGACATTTTTTCCTACCAAATCCCCTCTCAGCTCATCTCCAAGCATATACGGAACACAAGAAACCGAAGAAGTCAGAGGCAGGCAGGCCCAGAACATGGATTCAGCGACCACTTTAGGCCAGCCTTCACTCTCAGAGACAAAGATTAGAAAATGAGCATGCTGAAATGCTTTTTTGACTTGCTCTGCTGGCACATTTCCATGAAATCTGACTGCGTGGTTTAATCCGTTCTCTTGAGAATAATTTTGCAGGTATTCAAATTCCGGTCCTTGACCGAAAAATTCAAGTTCAACATTATAGCCCAAATCCAACAAAGCTTCGCAAGTCTGTAAACTGATTAGTGGATTTTTAGCTTTTTGCAAACCTCCTACAAAAATCAAGCGGATGGGAGCTTTTTTTTGTAAAACTCTGGGATTACTTTCTACAATTTCCTTTTCAGAATATGAGGCAGTGAAGAAAGGCTTCAGATTGGGATTTCCAGGTTCCCAATCCCCGTAAGTCAAAACAGCAATGTTTTTACTGAACGCTGTATTGCTGACAAGTTTCTGCTGCAGTTTGTAGGTAAAGGGCTGAGCACTTTCTGGATCCCAGTTAGCCGCATACTTGACCGTCTTTTTTTTCTTTGGGAAAAATACTTGAGTTAAAGCTCCCAGCAAACCCATATTTCCTGGGCATCTCAAATGGATATGATCAGAATGATACATATGGTACAAAAGCTTCCCTAAGATGGTTGGAATATAAAATAAAGATCGGATAATGGAATTAAAACCCAACAGGTCAAAACTTCTCACGGATATAAAATTGATTTGCGGGTGTAAATAGTACAAATCTATTGGATCAGGACTGACGTCACGTGTTAAAGGAGCTATTACAGTGACCCCCTCCACATGTTTCAACCAAAGATTCATTTCCTTAACATATGGTCCATATGCCCAGTAATTACCATCCTTAAAGACATGCCTGACGTGGGTAACGATAAGAAAATTGGAAACTTTCTTCCCCTTCATGGGATAGTTCAATTTTGTTTGGATTGGATCAAATTGGAATAGTATGAATTACTTTGATCAGCTATGGTTTGTAGAGAAAATTCATTCAAAACCTTTTTTCTGGCATTTTCTCCCAAGCTGTTTTTCAATTCTTCATTGGCCAATAGCTCCATTATTTTTGCTGCAAGTTCATCATGATCCAATGGATCGGCCAATAAACCGGAAATACCATCATCTACCAATTCAAAGGCGGGACCTATTTTGGTGGCTACAAAAGGTTTCCCCATGCTCATTACTTCTATCCATGCCAAGGGCATGGCTTCCATATGAGATGGATATACGCATATATCACTTGATTCTATCCATTGAGGTACTTCAAGATTAGGTAAAACTCCCAAAAAATGTACGTGTGGCTTGATTTCCGCATCTATAATTTCTTTGATTCTTTCGGTATAGGAACTGCCATCTGGGTACTTCCAATCCCTACC
>NZ_REBN01000192.1 GCF_007692705.1 Mongoliibacter sp. | reverse complement strand
CTTTTAGTTTTGTTGCAAACCCTTTTCCGGACACTACCTTTTTCCACAATACCATAGAAAACACTATCAGTAATAGACTGGATGCCCAAGGCTTCAGGGTTCAGGATGAAACTCCAGATTTATTGATTAACTATAAAATATTCAGAGACTCCATCAAGTATAGAGGTTACGAACAGCCAAATTTTGATTATTGGTTATCCAGAAGAACCTCTCAAATAGAAGTAGCTGAAGAAAACGAAAGGGAAAATCGCGAAAGAGATGAAAATTACAACAGTGTCAGGTACAAACAGAACACTGGAATGCTGGTCATCTATGTGATTGACAATAAACGAGGAAGTACCATTTGGCAGGGATACACTGCGGCAGACTTCGACTTTATGTCTCCGGAAATCAATACCGAGCTGACCAAAGCCACCTATAGGGTAATGGATCAATTCAAGGTACTTACAAAGAATTAATTCGGTTGATTAATCCCAGCGGCCTTGCGTTTATAGTTCCCCTCTAAAATGTAGGGCCGCAACCTTTTGGGTTTCCTCAAATTGCTGATAAGCACCTATGATACCCATAAAGTGTTTTAGATCTGAAAATTCCTGCATTGCCAGCGGGTTTCCAAACAAGTATAAATACACTTTTTTGACACTACTCAAGCGAACCAGTTTTTCTACATGATCCAAATTTAATCCAAAATGATGTACAGGTTTGGCGGACGGGACGAATACAGAAGCAAGTACCCAATCATGCTCTTCTAATTCCTCAAAAGCCTCGTCTAGGTTTTGTAAATTATGCTCTGGGCCTAGAATTACTTCATTCAGGCCTTTGAAAAAATGATTGGTTTCGGGAGCATTGAAACTTACTTTAACACATTTTTCCAAGATCAATTGTTCTTTTAAAGGGCTTATTTCAGTCAGGTATTTAGAAGCTAATCTTTCCTGAAGCTCAGTATGTGCTCCCCAGTCAAAATATGGGACTTTTATCTTTTTTATTTCCAGTACTTTATATTTCTCTTTCCAATTCATGATTTTACTGAAACTCTCATGAATCATTTCTTCAGGTGCATTTTTCTCGATCCATTCAATTCCCTCTTTTACATGCTCAGAAAAACACAAAATATCATTTCCAGCCATGAAAGCTTCGTATTCCAGTTGACCGGGATGTGGGAAATTATCAGCCACACTCTTCATGTTGAGGGCGTCGGAAACTACAAGACCTTCGAATTTCATTTCTTCCTTGAGTAGCCCAGTGATTATCTCTTTGCAGATAGATGCTGGGATTTCTTTGCCATCTGTCAATGCAGGTACGGCAAGATGACCGACCATGATCATATCTAAACCTTCCGCTATTGCTTTCGCAAATGGAAAAAGCTCTTCTTTCTCCAAATCCTTTTTGGTTTTTTGTAAAATGGGAATTCCTAAATGTGAGTCCACGTCTGTATCCCCGTGTCCCGGAAAGTGCTTGTAACAAGCTCCTACTTCCTGATCTATATGGGCTTTGTACATTTGCCAGGCAAAAGCATTGACTTTTTCTTTGTCTCTGCCAAATGATCTGTAGCCTATTACAGGGTTGTTTGGATTGGTATTGATATCTGCCACAGGAGCAAAATTGAGATGAATGCCTGCTGCTTTCAGGTCTTTAGCTATCCTTTTGCCGACTTCATATACCAAGTCTTTTTCAGAAATATCCATTGCACCTAGGCTGATAGCGTATGGGTACTGTGGTGTATTTTCTATCCGCATCGCCAAGCCAAACTCCGCATCGATGCTGATGATCAAAGGGATTTTTGTGACCAATTGGTATCGGTTGATCTGTTCAATGAGTTTTTCTAGTGTGTTTTCATAACTGAGTTTTTCCTGTCTTTTTTCAAAATTAGCTGCAGCTGAATGCCTGCTGTGGAAAAATGTCAAACCTCCGATATGATGTTCTGCGATGAGTTTTTCCATCGCCTGAATATTTTCTTCAGTATCATGGATGAATGCAGCTGGTGAAAACAGTTGGCCGATTTTTTCTTTTATGGTCATAGAGATCTTTCAGTTCTTCGGAAAATAATGGATTTAATTTATTCGTTTTTTACCATAATGGTAAGGGTACTTGATATATTTGACCATCAAGATTCCAGGAATTGCAGCAGCTACAACCCACAGAAAGAAGCCATCATACCCGAGCCATTCTTGGATAAACCCGGAAATCATTCCAGGCACCATCATGCCAAAGGCCATAAATCCGGTGGCGATGGCATAATGTGAGGTTTTGGAAGGCCCCTCAGAAACATATATCAAATACATCATAAAGGCTGAAAAGCCAAAGCCATAACCCAGTTGTTCTATGATGACCACCACAGCGGCAAAAAATGCAGATTCAGGTTGGAAGTAGGCCAGAAAATAGTAGAAAACATTAGGTACGTTCAAAGCCAAAATCATAGGCAACATCCACTTTCCCAACCCATCTCTTGAAATTACAATCCCACCAACTATACCCCCTATGCTTAAGGCAATAATCCCAAATGTTCCATAAATCAGTCCTACTTCTGAAGTGCTGAGATCAAGTCCTCCGGCTTCCCTGGCATCTAACAAAAATGGAGAGGCCATTTTTACCAATTGTGATTCTCCAAGCCTGTACAAGAGAACAAAAGCCAAGGCGATCCATATTTCTTTTTTCGTAAAAAAGCTTTCAAATACCTTCCAAAAAGTCAGTGATTCGGCCTTTACATAGTCCTTGGCTTTTTCTACATTTGGAGTTGTCAGGAGGTTTATCAATGTCAGTATAAACATTAGTCCGGCAATCATAACCATGGTCAGTGACCAAGCCTTGGTATTGTCACCGAATTTGACTTCCAAGTATCCCGCAACAATTACGAATAGGCCCTGACCTGTTACCATGGCTACTCTGTAGAAAGTGCTTCTAAGCCCTATGAAAAAGGATTGCTGTTCTTCTTTCAATGCCAAAAGATAATATCCATCTGAAGCAATATCATTGGTAGCTGATGCAAAGGAAGCCAGCCAGAAAAAGGCCAAACTGATTACAAAAAACTGGCTGGTAGGCAAAGACAAGCCCACACCAAGGAAAGCTAGAGACAACACCAGCTGCATCCAAAGAAACCACTTCCTTTTTGTACTGTAAAGATCGACCATGGGACTCCAAAACGGTTTGATAACCCATGGCAAGTAGAGAAAGCTGGTATATAGACCAATATCTGCATTGGAAACTCCCAAGTTCTTGTACATGATCACTGAAACAGTAATGATCAACACATATGGCATTCCCTCTGTTAGGTAAAGGGGAGGTACCCAATACCAAGGGTTATTTTTGATAGGCTTACTCATGTTTTTTTCGGATCATATTTTGGTAAATACTGATTTCTGACCCTTCAATTTCCACAGCCTTAACAGTATTTTTGTAAAATTCTGCCGGTCCTACACCTCCAATTATGGCATAAGCATATCCCATTTCCTTCAATGCCATCAGGCTTTTGATCAAGAGTACCTTCCCTATACCTTTTCCTCTCCACCCATCTTTGGTGCCAGTAGGACCAAAAAAGTTCTTTGCTGTCACCTCATAGCAGGCAAACCCCAGAATTTCGCCTTCTCTTTGGGCAATGTAACAATTGATCGGATTTTGGGAGAATGCTACATCAGTCTCGTTTTTCCAGTATAGACCAAAATGTTCCATTACCCAATCACAGATAATAGATTTTTCAGGTGCTATAGGTCTTCTAATAATGATTTTTTCATCAGTCAAGCGCTTTTCTTCAAGGCTGATGTCAGGAAGTTCCGTCAAGCGGACAAGCATATCTTTCATCTTGACTGGGTCAGGTTTCTGGTTTGGATTTCAAATGCCCTTGGTTTGCTTTCTTTCCCAAACCTGTCAATAAAGCTGACGATGACATATTTTTGATTCGTAGGACTAAGTACAGGGATTAATATCCTGTTGGTGTCGTCAAGGTAAACTTTCTGAACCACTGTCTTTTCATTTTTCAGCTGTATATCTTTTAGCGTCGGCGAGGTGTAGATCAAGGCATACCTGTAGTCAGGATCCAAAGGCTGAGAAAATTGGAAAGCAAAACCATCACTATGAGGTACCAGTTCAATTTTTTTTGAAAACTGAGGCTGGAAAGTTACTGGCAGTACATCAGGAGTGAGAACAGGAGTTTGGTAATGGTTCCTGTGGAGTAATTCTGCCACATCCCTGTTTTTGGTGTACATGGATTTGGCACTGAAATAGGCATTCCCGGAAATATTGGGGGTGATCTTGGAAAGTCCTATTTGATTGGGAATCTCCATTGGATTATCCCAGGCTTTGTCAGCATTGTCTCTGATTTTGTAAGGTCCATTTCCGATGTAGATTTTGGTATTGTAGCTGTTTTTTGACCACCAGTTTACCAATTCCCTGTATGAAGCCAAATTGTAGTCCATGCTCCAGTATAATTGAGGTATAAGATAATCGATCCAACCGTTTTTCATCCATGTTATGACATCTGCATATAAATCATCGAAATTGGTCTGCCCTGCGCGGGTATTTGAGCCATTTGGGTCCTTGTCTTTATTCCTCCAAACCCCAAAAGGACTGATACCAAATTGCACCCAAGGCTTTTCCGTTTTGATTGCATCATTGACTTCTTTTACCAAAAGGCTTACATTTTCCCTTCTCCAATCATCTTGCTTTTGACCAGGTTTACTGTATTTTTTGTAAGTAGCCACATCTGCAAATTCCAGTTTGGCGACCTTATATGGATAGAAATAATCGTCAAAGTGAATGGCGTCAATGTTATAGTTTTTTACAACTTCTTGAATGATCCTGACTAGGTGTTGGCGGACTTCGGGTAAGCCCGGATTGTAATAATACTTGGTGTCATACTTGATCATCCAGTCTTTATGTTTGAAAAAATCATGTTCGGGGCTAAGAATTTTTGTATCTGAGTTCATGGTTGCCCGATAGGGATTCATCCAAGCATGGAATTCTAAGCCTCTTCGGTGAGCCTCTAGAATCATCCAGGAAAGAGGGTCTTCCGTAGTATTGGGTTTTTGCCCTTCTTTACCTGTAAGGTATCTTGACCAAGGAGCGTATTTGGAAGGGTAAAATGCATCTCCTGAGGTTCTGATCTGTACAATTACCGCATTGAAGTTCAGTTTTTGGTAGTAATCAAGTAGGTCAGTGAATTCTTTCTTTTGTCTTTCAAATGGGATGTGTCCAGCGCTTGGCCAATCTATATTGGCCACTGTGGCGATCCATACTGCCCTGAATTCTCTTGGGCTGGGTGTGATTTCCATATCCAATACTTTGTAAAATTCTGGTGAGGGCAAAGCATTTACGGTTCTTTCAGGATATCCTTTCGAATTTGTCGGGGCAGGAGTACTTATATTTCTATTTCCTGAAGGAGTAGAAGCTGTATGCTGTGAGGTTTTACAGGCTTGTAAAGCCAGGAAGAATAAGATCAGGAATGCTTGGAAATGGTATTTATTCATAGTAAGTGCTGGTGAAATCTTTGGGTCAAGGTTTGTATTTGAAGTTGAAATCTGCAAGCTTATTCCTTAGTCTTTTCATAAATTTATCACCTGGATCTTGTTTGCTGGTAAGGTAATCAGGGTCAGTCTCTTTCCAGAGATCGGAACCTTGGAAGTCATAATATTCGTGGTGGCCTATCACGTATTGGATGTTATATTTTTTATTCAGGTATCTGATCAAATCTGCGTTGGCATTGAGTTGTTTTTTTGTCAAAGGAGCCTCAGGTCCTCCTATATTTTCAATCCCTATTGCCATATAATTGAGCCCTATGGTATGCCTTGCAAAGGTTGTGTCAGGCAGAAGTCTGAAAATGGTTCCATCCCTGTCCACCAAAAAATGTGCTGAAACATTCAGGTTACTGGCCGTCGTCAATTCCGGCCTTCCTCCCAATTGTACTGGATTGAACACATCGAAAGTGGCCTCTAGGCTAGGTACTGCAGTCCAGTGGACTACTACCATCTTTGGTTCAATGACGGCTTTTTCCTGTACAATTCCATGCCTTTTTTCGAGATATTCCAAAGAGAGCTGCTCCCTTTCTTCATTGAAGATGATGGGTTTTTCGAAGATCCTGAACGTTTGACTTAGGACTTCAAAAGTGGAAGTGGCACTTGTTATTACCAACAAAAAAAGCAGTCTTATGATCATGTTTAATGAGCTTGGATATTGAAAGCTAAATTAAGGCAATTTATTGGATTCGCCAGTTTATACCTCTAAGCATGAACTACATAAATTTTATGATTGCTTGCGGAATATTTTTCTCAATAAAAACTCTGCACATCGGGCGGCTAATCTGGCGGTTTGCATGTCTTTATCATATTTCGGGTTTAGCTCCACGATATCTACGCTGACCAATTTTCCTGATAGTGCAAGCCAGTCCAGTACCTTGAATGCCAATTCAGGTGAAAAACCCATAGGTGAAGGTGCGCTTACTCCCGGAGCGAAAGCTGAAGAAAAACCGTCAAGATCAATGCTCAGGTATATTTTATTCACGTTTTTGTAAAATGTCTGTAATACTTCTGCGATATAGGTCCAATTGTCCAGCCTGAATTCTTCCATATCCAGCCATTGCGATTTGGTAGACTTGGCCAAATCAAATAAACTAGGAGGATTGGCAGCTTTTTGAATGCCCAAACAGAGATAATGGAAGTTGTCAGGGAATTCTTCGTAAAGTTGCTGAAATGGAGAACCTGAATGTCCTTTACCGTCTATTTTAGGCCTTAGGTCAAAATGTGCGTCTAAGTTGATGATGCCCAGCCTTTCATTTTTGCTTTTCAGGTAATTCAAAATTCCTCTTCCATGTGCCAGAGCCAGATCGTGCCCGCCACCAAATAGTATTGGGAACACCCGTCTTTGTAATAATCCCTCAACCTGCTTGGTAATCATGTCATGACTGGATTCCATATCCGTATTTTCAGTCACAATATTCCCCAAATCAATGATTTTTAGCTCCTTGGGTAAATGATAGGCCATTGGAGCCATCATCTTTCTGATATGGTCAGGCCCCTCTGCTGCTCCAGGTCTTCCAAGATTGCGCTTGACTCCCTCATCTCCGCAGTAACCTAATAAGGCAACCTGTTTTCCTTCATTATCTAGTTCAAATGAAATGGCCTGATACCAATAGTCTTGCGATTGGGAGGGCCTGCCATTCCAGACAGATTTGTCAGTAGGAGATAGATATGTCATGTGATTCGAATTTTAAAATTTAAAGATAGTAAGCATTGGATACTTATTTTTTAAAATCGTGATGCTTTAACCATTCTGAAGTGTGATTTAAAGAAACCTTATTCAAGATATCTTGAGAGATTGATTGTAAGCATGTTTCAGTGAGGGTTTTTGAGTATGATAAGTTTTATGATTTGGTATTATCAATTGATTTAAAAAAGGTTTGACAAGATTTATTGTGCTGAATATATATAATGATTCAATATCAATAGATTTACTTGCTGGTTTAAGGTCCAGAAATCTGTATTGTAGGCACGATTACTGTGTAGGGATATTTCGTTCCGTCACTTTTCCTGTTTGGGTAAAATATCAGCGGATGGCATTCCCATTTCAGTATGCGCAAAGAAAGTAAATTTAGAATCAGAGATTTCCCAAAACTCTTATGGGATGCTGCCAAAATCTGGAATGCAAATAATCCTTGGCGACTAGGCGCTGTGGTGGCTTACTATGCAGTATTGTCTTTACCTGGATTATTGGTGATTATTATCAATTCTGTTGGGGCCTTTTGGGGAACGGAGATTGTGGAGGGTGAGATTACAGAACAAATTTCAGAAGCTATAGGAATACCTGCTGCAGAGTCAGTGGTCGCTATTTTTGAAAATTCCCAAAATGATGACAGAACTGTTTTTGCTACCATCATTGGTATCGCCGTTTTGATTTTTGGTGCAACGGGAGTTTTTTACCAACTCCAGATCTCCATGAACGAGATTTGGAACGTGAAAATTGATCCAGAGGCAAGTTATTGGAAAATACTCAAGGACAGGGCATTGAGTTTGGCCTTTGTGATGGCGATTTCTTTCCTTTTGATTGTGAGTTTTGTTGTGTCTTCAGCATTGAATCTTTTTATGGGTTATCTGTCCAATTTCTGGCAACCAGCTTATCTTTTATTTGCCCAGTTTATGGAGTTTGTCATTTCCACATTGATTATAGGGTTTTTGTTTGTTGCCATTTTTAAATTTATGCCGGACATGAAAATCCGCTGGAGTTCTGTATGGTTGGGTGGTTTTCTTACTGCCTTATTGTTTAATTTAGGGAAAATCGCGCTCAGTTTTTATTTTGTAAAAGCAGATCCAGGATCTATATATGGAGCCGCGGGATCTGTGGTGCTGATGCTCCTGTGGGTTTCCTATTCTTGTTTGATCCTTTATTATGGAGCTGCATTTTGTAGGGTTTACGCTGAAAAATACGAGCTAAAGGTGCATCCCGAAGCGTATGCGATGGTAGTAGAGGAAAAGGAGCGGATTATTGAGAAGGGTAGCGATAATGAAGGTGAGGAGGCACTTTCGGCCAATTAATTATTGCCACGAAGCCGTAATAAAACTCAATAAAAGTAAAACTTCATTTTTCTGCTCCTAATGAATCAATTTTAACGTACCTGGATTCAGAGTTAATTTTTAAAAATCACTTCTATTCTGTTTCCATCAGGATCTAAGGTTTCGAATTCATAGTACCCATCTCCTGTGGTTCTCGGACCTCTCAAAATTTCAAATCCATTTGAAGATAATTTTTGGGCCATTTGGTCTACAGCCTCTTTGCTTTCCATTCCGAATGCCAGGTGAATAAGCCCAATGTGTTGTTTTGTTTTTCTATCATTGAGATTGGCAGGAATTCCAGGTCTTTGCATGATCTCAAGCCTTGCGCCGCTATCAAAAGAGATGAAATAACTTTCAAAACCTGTTTTTAGATTCCTGTATAGTTCATTTGCATTTCCTTTGAAAAAATTGCAGTAATAGTCTTTGAGACCATTTAGATTTTCTGTCCATAGTGCTACATGTTCTAGTGTCATAATTGATTAGGTTTTTATCTAAGATCAAATTGTAAACCGGATATACAGACAGAAATATTTTGGGAATGGGATATTCAATTTCAAAAGGCCTGAAAATTTATAGTTTTCAGGCCTTTTGAAAATTGATTAAAATAAAATTGTTTATACTTCAAAACCAGGGCGATACTCTCTGCCTACAAATTGATTCGCATCTTCAAGGTTGGTAATCTGCATATTGTCTCCATCCCACAAAAGTTTTCTTCTGCCATAAAATTCCATTTGACCTTTGCTGTTTTCCTTTCTCAGCATGTAGCTTCTAATGGCCAAATTACCCATCAACACAGTTTCTGTCATTGGACCAGCGTAATCAAATGAGGAGGTCAATTCTTTGTGCTCCTTACTTCCAAATCCAGCTTTGATGGCATCCACCCATTTTCTTTGATGACCATATTCCGGTTCCTCATTAGGTTCTGAATCCGGACCGAATTCTTGGGTACCGTCATTTAAATAGAGTTTAGGCATCAAGGGTGAACTATCATTGATATTGGTTGAAATAATTCCTTTTTCCCCTATAATCAATACGCCATTGGCTGAATTAGCACCTCCAATATCATGGTCAGCAGGAATAATGTCTGGGTGGGAAGGGCGAATCCCTCCATCACTCCAGGTCATTTCAATGGGTGACTGACTCTTGTCCGTAGCATCAAAGTGTAAAGTGATGAAGGAAGAAGCAGGAGCACCCTCTGGATTGTAATCCGGTGTCCACATTCTTGAAAATACTGTTCCTACGCTGCATTCTGCACTTTTGGGATAATGAAGTCCTAAAGTCCTGAATGGAATATCGATAAGGTGGCAGCCTACATCCCCTAAGGCACCGGTACCATAGTCCCACCATCCTCTCCAATTGAAAGGGTGCAAATTGGGGGTGTATGCAATTTCAGGTGCAGGGCCTAACCAAAGATCCCAATGAAGTTCATCCGGTTTTTTGGCAGGTTCTGGTTGTGGAAAGGCAAAGCCTTGAGGCCAAACAGGACGGTTAGTCCAGACTTGAACTTTGGAGATTTTTCCCATTTTACCCGAATCAACCCATTTTTGAACCATATCCAAGAGCGGGTTGGATGCACCCTGATTTCCCATCTGAGTAACCACTTTTTGATCCCGAGCCATCTGGGTCAATAGCCTGGATTCTCGGATATTATGGGTCAGTGGTTTTTGGACATAGACATGCTTGCCCCTTTCCATTGCGTACTTGGCAGCAGGACCATGCACGTGATCCGGTGTGGAAATGGTGACAGCGTCTATGTCTTTCATTTTGTCCAGCATTTCCCTGTAATCGGCAAAAAGTTTTGCGTCAGGAAAATTTTCTACGGATTGTTTGGCTGAGCCTGAAAAGTCGACATCACACAAGGCAATGACTTTTTCACGGCCATTGACTGATGCATTTTTGATGTCTGAAATACCTTTTCCTCCGGCACCTATGGCTGCGAGGTTGAGTTGGTCTGATGGCGCTGTGAATCCTACGCCACCGAGAACGTGTCTTGGTACAATAAATATGGAAGATGCCAAAGCAGCATTTTTGATAAAATCTCTTCTGGTTTGGCCATTACTCAGTTTTTGAGGAGGTTTCATAATAGGTTAAGGGTTATTGAAAATTTTCGATTAACCAAGTTAAACTTTTATGTTTATTTTATTTTCTTTCTTTCCAAAGAATTTAGCAAATGGACCTTATTTCTTTCTTGTGAAAATGGCAACAATTGTAGAAGTGACTATTCCAGCTATAGGAGCAAATACTACACTTTGGAATAAATAATTTTCGAAATTGAAGTAAGCTTCGGCCTCTTCCTGGTTCATTTCGCCCTTTTCTACACTGTGGGCGATCATGTTGGGGAAATATTCAGGACTAATCCAATAAGATACCAGATATTGAGTAAGGGGCGTTAAAATGGTGACAAACAGACTGATCCAAAGTCCGGTTTTTAAACCTTGCCAATAAGTCATTTTCCCACCAAGATCATTTTTTCTTTTGTCCAAAAAGGCCAAGGCATAAACTACAAAGGCAAAAACGGCTACAAAGTTGGTGAATATATAATGCTGGTCTATATTTTCCCCATGAAGTCCGGTCAGCTTTTCAAGAACAAACCAAGTAAGTTGCATGGCCACAAAAATGAGGGCCCATTTGATTTCTGTTTTTAGATTTTTCATAGACTTGGGTGATTTTTCAATGAATTTATGGAAAAACACTGTAAAACACCCAAGAGAAAGGAGCAGTGTTATTTTGAAGTATCCGCTATTTCGGAATATCCTGCTTGCTTTAGTCTGTTCAGTAGTCTGATGATCCTGGAAAGGTTGTAAGCTGCCCCTTTTTTGCCAAGACCTTGATAAAAACTGGCATCTTTAGGAAATCTTTTTGATTTCAGGTATTGGCGGATATGTCCATCGAGATCCTTGAGCTCAATATGCAGATCAAGCAGCAGTGATACCAAGTCCGGATGAAGGTAGTCTGCATACCTGATGTTGAGTATCCTCCAGACTTCATCTGCTTTTTCATGAAAATACTCATAGCTTGATTCTGTAAACAATTCTTTTTCATTGAAAGTACTGAGAATTTCATTATCTGAAAGAGACTCTATCTTGAGAAGAAGAGCTGTACGTTTTTCCCGAATTTGTTCTTGTGCCTCTTTTTGACTCAATCCTTCTCTAAGCTCCGGGTCAAACATAAAAGCTCTGATTGATATTCCATCTCTAAGTCTGTTTACTGATCGCGCTATGAGGTAATTGATGTCTTCCCTGACAGTTTTCCACCTGCTGGTTTTGGACCGTACCAACAATACATCTATGATAAAAAGGGTAAATGCCGCTCCGAAAAGCTCTGCGAAAAAATTCATGGCTAAGTCCTCGTTATACCTCCTCCACCACCAAAGTACTGCCATGCTGCCTAAAATCACTACATAGACCAAAATCGGAATTTCGGATTGGACAATTCTTTTGGAAATATATCTTCTGAGATTCTTAATAGGCATAATCCAAGGTTTTGAAGCTTACTGGCCAGGTTTTTTCATAAATTCAAATCCACCTTTCCTCAGGTTGATCCCAAATTCCAGATAAGCTTTGAGGCATGCTAAGAAATTGGCCCATCCGGCAGTATTGCCTTTCAGCCATTTGATGCCTTCAGGAGTGTTTTCCATCTCATATTCCTCAGTATAAACTATCGTTGATTCACCATCATCTGTTGGTTCCAACAGTATTTTAACCTGAAGAGGTCCTTGATCTCCATCCCATTCAAAGTTGATTGCAGTATTTTCTATAACTTCTTTCACCCTTACAGGAAAGCTTCCTTTAAACTCCGGAAATTCCCAAAAAACCGTTTCTCCCTCTTTCATGATAGCTGTTCCACTGGATATGAAATAATTTTTCATCATTTCAGGATTGATAATGGCTTGGAATACCCTATTAGGTTTGGCCGCCATCTGTAAAGCAGTGGAGATGATAAGCTTGTCCATATCTTTGGTTTTTTGCTTAAGTTAATCAAAGATAGGGCAAAGAAAAAAGGGAGCCCTTGCGAACACCCTTTTTAAAAAAGAAATAAGTTAAACTTAAAATGCTCCTTTAAAGGATTCCATTTTCTGATCTACCTGGGTATCGACCATAAAGGAAACTTTTACATTTTCCCAAGCCATACTCACTTTAGCGACTTTGTTGTCTTCTGCTGAAATGTAATACTGAAGACGTTCTTTGGTTTTGTCCAGCTTTTCAGGTGTGGTATTTACAGATACTGCTAGGTCTTTGCCCAAGGCATCCATATCGATTTTACCATCTTTCATATAAGCAAAAACCGAATTGCCTTTGGAGTTGAAGTGAAAGGTCCAATCACCCGATTCATTAGGCGTGATAAAGATGGAATATTTCCCTGGTCTTAGGTTTGTACCACCAATATTCACTGGGGTAGAAAACTCAATAATTGTAGCAGCATTTGCTCCAGCTCTCCATGGAGTACCATACTTTTCCAATTCTCCGAAAACTTTTCTACCCTTAACAGCAGGAGAGGAATAGTCAATGTTGATTTTTGTGAAACCTACTACTTGAGATACTGTAGCAGCAGGGCTAGGCGTTGGTGCCTGAAGCTGGGCAGACGCTCTTTCTGTGCTGGCAAAAAAGAATAGCACTGCAAAAGAGGCAATAAAGAATTTAATTGTTTTCATAAATGATTTTGTTTTGTAAATGGGTTAATCTATTAAACGAATGTACAACCACATAATGGATTTCTTGTTTAGATATGCCTGTTTTTCATTTTGCGAAATAAGAAAGTGTCATTATATCTTAAAAAATAATCCTCCTTTCCTTTCAATTGGACTTTGAAATCAGAATTTTTATAAAAGGCTAGAGCAGGGTGTTGTTACTTAATTTCAGTGTTTACTCATCTCAATCTGGAATTTGGATTTGAATTTGTTAAATTGAACAATAGTATTTCTAATTGTTTATATAATTACAACAAACCTAAATTTTATGCCATATACAGTAAAAATCACAGATATTCTTTCCTTGACACATGATGTCAAGAGGTTTAAGACCGAAAAACCAGAAGGCTATGATTTTATGCCAGGACAAGCCACAGAAGTAGCAATCAATAAGGAAGGCTGGAAAGATGAAAAACGTCCCTTTACTTTCACTTCACTTCCTCAGGATGATTACCTTGAATTTGTAATCAAATTTTACAGGGATCACGAAGGGGTCACCAAACAGATAGAAGATTTGGTGGAAGGAGACGAATTGATTCTTGACGATGCCTGGGGCGCCATTCAGTACAAGGGCAAAGGAGTTTTCATAGCTGGAGGAGCAGGGATTACTCCTTTTATCAGTATTTTTAAGGCCCTTGAGGCCAAAGGTGAGATTGAAGGCAATACACTAATCTTTGCAAACAAAACAGGGAAAGATGTGGTTATGGAGTCATATTTTTATGATCTATTGGGAGAGAATTTCATTTCAATTCTGGATAAGGAAAGGTTGGATGATCATGCCTATGGGCGGGTGAATATGGAGTTTTTGAAGGAAAAAGTAGCAGATTTTTCACAAGAGTTTTATGTCTGTGGACCTCAGCCTATGGTGGAGGGAGTCAGTGAAATCCTCAAACACCTGGGAGCTAACCCTGATGGGATTACTTTTGAGGAGTAGAATTAATTATAAGAAAAAGGCTTTTGTGAAAGATATATTCAGATTTTTGATACTGATAGACATTTTGATATTAATTGATATTTGGGAATCCTGTTTTATTTTTTCACAAAAGCTAATTCAAGTAATAGCAAGAAAAAATATAGAGGCTGTCTTATAAGTCATCTCCATCAAATTATATCCAAATCTTATTTGGTGTTTGAATTGGCTAAGCTTTGAGTCTTGGAGACTTTGTGACATTATTAAGTGATTTTAGATACAAAGTCATAAAGGGCTTAATTTTAAACACGATACTTTCTTTGGACACCAGAGAAATCGCGTTTAACAATCCTAAAGGGAGGAAACCCTTCAAGGGTTAATCTATTAGAAACAAATACAATAACTCAATCAGTCATAATCTATTTTTAAAGAACCCTTGAAGGGTTTTGAGGTAAAAGCGATTTCCCTGCCTTGGACATTGAATTTGAACAACGACTTATAAGACAGCCTCTTTTTTATCTTTCACAAATTCCAAAATATCTCCTGGCTGACAGTCTAGTGCTTTGCAAATCGCTTCCAGAGTGCTAAAACGGACAGCTTTTGCTTTTCCGGTTTTGAGGATGGAAAGATTGGAAAGCGTAATGTCCACTTTATCCGAAAGCTCGTTGAGAGACATTTTGCGTTTGGCCATCATCACATCCAAATTGACTATTATAGGCATGGCTCAGATGGTTAATTCATTTTCAGATTGAATAGCTACTCCTCTTTTGAATACTTGAGCAATGGCATAAATCAAAGCACCCATCAAAAGATACTCAAAGGCCCCTCCTAAATATCCGCCAAGTGTAGGGATATCGAAACCTCTTTTTGTCAACCAAGCAAAATAAGCTGAAGCTATGATAATGATTACACCAATTTGAATAGCCATTTGACCTATTTCTGTAATCAGTTTGGAAACTTCTTTACTGAAGGGGTGTATCAGATCTATGGCAAGAAAAACACGGATCATCAAATAAAACATGTAGGCCTTTTGACCGGCAACCACTAAAATAAATGACATGACACCCATGTAATTCCAGAAATGTTGAGTCAGAAGTCCATGAAGGTTCAAACCCTCATAAAGATCCTTGGCTACTTCGGGCTTGAAAAGGCTAAAAGTAAAGGTGAAGAGCATGGCTCCGCCCTTGATACAAAGTCCGATAAAGATCGACCAGATCACGATGGTGATCAACATCAGCATGGGCTGAGATTCCCATTTATTTTTCCAGCTTTCTTTCCAATTCATGGTGTTAGGTTTTTATTATAAATCAAATATCAGTAAAAATTTATTGAAAAACAATAAATATTTATTATTTAATAATTAAATATTTTTTACTAATCCCTATAT